>PWQI01000086.1 GCA_003556805.1 Trueperaceae bacterium
CGTTCCCATCGTGCCGCTATGGCTCACCCAACTGATCGTCGCCAACAGTCCCACGGCGCCGCTGGCGAAGCCGACTCGCTCGATGGGCCGCCGAGCGAGCGGGAAGGCGGCCCATGCGGCGAGCGGCAGCGCGAGCGCGCACCGGAGGGTGACCGCACCACCCTGGCGCGTGGAGCCGAGGTAGTCGACGAACAGCTCGAGGTCGAAGCGGCCGCGCAGGATGCGCGTCACGACGACGGCGACCTCCCCGATGCTGCCGGCGACGAGCAGCACCGCGCCGATCGCGGCGGCAGCGACGATGGTCGCTCGCTCGCGCCGTACGGGCGCCGCTCCCACGAACCAGCGCGACGCGATGCCGGCACCGATGATGAGCACGGCGCCCAGCAAGACGGCGGCCTTCGTGACCACGTCCATGGCTACATGGTGAGCGCCACGGAGGCGCCCACCATCCTCACCTCCTCAGTGTCCTGTGCTGGAGCGACGAACAGGAGGCGATGCGCGCTGGTCGCGTGCGCGTCCACGGCCAAGACGTCCCACATGACGACGTACACCCCGGCCGCCAGATCGTCGTCGAGCCCGAGCGTGACCGCCGTGTTCGAGCCGCTCATGGTGGGCGCACCGTCGTCGACACGCTGGGGGTGGTCGGCGTCGTCGTCGCGTTCGAGCGCTGCCGCTGCCAGGCTGGCCGCAAGGGCTTCGAGCCGCATGCGCTCGCGCTCGGTCGGTGCGGTGAGATCGGCGGGGTGCGCGTCGGCTTCGAGCTCGAGACGGTAGACCTTGAAGGTGCTGAAGCGCGCCTCGACGCCCATCGTGAAGTGGATCGTCACCTCGCTCGGCGCGCCGACGACGACGCCGTCGATGCCGGGCTCGAGCCGCAGGAAGTCGGCGTGCGCGGCCACGACACCGGTCATGGCTAGGGCGACCGCGAAGGCGGTACGGTGGAGCCTCCTCATGGGAACGCCAGTTCGGAGAGCGGACGCACCTCGTGCGTGGCGAAGGTCTCGTCGACCTCGATCGCACCGATGAAGCCGGTGACGCGGATCTGGTACACGCCGGGAGCGGTGAGCATGATGTCGTCCGTGTAGTGCCCCGGGCGACCGTACTGGGCCCTGACGTCGAGCTGCCGGACGGCGCCGTTGGGCGCGACGAACTCGACGCTCAGGCTGGCCTCGAGGCCGGGGACGGGCTCGTCGTCCATGGTGCGGACGATCAGGTCGAGGGCGTTGCGCTCATCGGTGAAGACGGGCTCGCGCACCATCCCGACGATCACGCGGTACTGCTCGGCGCTTTCGGCGCCGACCACGATCGTCTGATGTGCGAACGAGAGGCCGACGAGCGACACGGCGGCGAGGGCGATGAACGCAGCCATGGTTCGTGCGGTGGTGGGGGAGAGCATGGTGGTGGCTCCTGTGGTGTGGAGACGCCGCGACGCTGCACCGTGATGCACGCGCCGTTGCGCATAGAGCGGACGTCGTGACAGGTGGTCGAGGTGGCCGCGATCAGCCGGCGGCCGACGCCGGCGGTGGTGCCCGGCTGCGGACGCGGCCGTTGTGCTCCTCGGCGACGAGCGGCGCCAGCGGTGGTGCCATCTGTACCGGAGGCAGCTGGCCGACATCCACGTCCATGCTGGTGAGCACCGTCCACGCCCCGACCAGGCAGGCGAGGCAGTGCACGGTGTGGTGGGGTGCTTCGTCGCTCGGTTCGCCGGAAGCCCCCGACGGCGGCCCGGCGCCGTGCACGTGCTGCAGCGCAGCGACCGGCCCGACCGGTGTGGCAGCAAGGGCGTGTGCGAGGCCCGCCGCGACGGGCGCGAGGGCGAGCGCCCAGCCCATGAGGGCGACGAGCGACAGACGTGCGCTCGCTCGCGCCCACCGCTCGGTGGTCGCGGGCCTCGGGTCCGGGCAGCCCATGGCGCGAGTGTAGCAGCGTGTCCCTAGACGAGGGCGACGTCGTGCAACGCAGTCTGGTACGCCTCAGGCAGACCCCACAGCCGGGCCCCACGCAGCAGATGACCGAGGTAGCGGCGGTCGGGCGGCACGTGCGTCGTCCGACGCTCGCAGACCTCGTAGGTCACGACCTCGATCGTTCGCGTCTCATCACCGTCGATGGCGACACGCGCGTCGAAGCGCCGGTAGCCGTTCCGACGGCGGCCCGGGACGTACCCCTCGAACGCGTCGAGGCGGCACCCGTCGGCATCGCTGAGATCGTACACGACGCCCCACACATCGTGGCCACTGCGATGCACGACATCCGCGACGCCACAGCCGCGCGTGGGCGAGTAGCGCGTGAACGCCAGCGCGTGGTCGCTCAAGCGCGCCACGTGCACGAAGGCGCTCGACGGGCAGCGCTGGCGCATCTGGTCCCAGTCGAGGTTCGAGCCGTAGGCGAAGTACCGCATGCGCGGCAGGGTACCCGATGGACGGGGGCGCACGCCAGCGGAGCCCGTACCGCGGGTGGTTCAGCCGCGCAGCTCGTGGAGACGCTCGCCCAAGGTACGGCCCCAGGCCCGCGCACGCTCCTCCTCACCCTCCTCGAGCGGACCTTGCTTGCCGCCTACGAAGAAGCTCTCGTGGTGTGCCAGCGGCTGGTAGCCGCGAGCGGCGAGGCGCCGCTCGATCGTCTTGCTCACCGACCCGATGTACTTCAGGAAGCGTGGCCGGCCCGCGCGCGTCGCGAATGCGACCGCTCGCGTTCCGCCCTCGCTGGCGGCGAGTTCCTCGAGCCACTCTCGCACGCCGTTGCCGCGCGAGACGACGGCGTCTGGAGACGCCTCGGCCGCACTCGCCCGCGTTGCGGGTCGCGTGAGACCGAACGTGTGGGTCGGCCCTCCGACGACGATCAGGTCGACGGTGTCGGCGACGTGGTCCGGCGCCTCGGCCACCTCGTCGACCTCCACCATGCAGTGCGCGTCGCTGAGACCGTCGGCGATCGCTTTCGCCACGCGTTGTGCGTTGCCGAACATCGACTCGTAGACCACGAGGGCTCGCATCACGACACCTCCCGGGGGATCGCGCATCGGTACGGCGCCTGGGGGGCGTCGTGCCCCGAGGCCATGGGCGGACCGACCGGTGCTCGCTTCCCCTCGCGCAGGCGTACACCCGCTTGGCCGCACCGTGCAAGTGAAGAACGTCCCTCATCCGGGGCGCGGCGCCGGTCGCGGCGATTCGGGCTACGGTGCGTATGTGGCCAGCGACCCGCACGACCACACCCCTGTCCTGACGGGCCTCGGGCTGACGCTCCGAGGCGTGGTCGAGGGCGACATCGCGACCATCCGTTCGATCTCGTTCTACGACGGCCGCGCCGCGATCGACGACGACGACGCTGCCGAGATGCTCCGGCGCATCCACGGCGACGTTGCGCGCGGGGAGAGCCTGCATTGGGGGATCTGTCTGCAGGGCAGCGACGAGGTGACCGGAACGGTCGGGTTCTACCGCGGCTTCGCCGGCGGGATCGGCGAGGTCGGGTACGTACTGCGGGACGCATACCGAGGCCGCGGCATCATGACCCGTGCAGTGCGCATCGTGGTGGCGTACGGGCTCGGCCCGCTCGGGCTGGCGCGCGTCGAGGCACGCACCGCCCGCGACAACGAGGCGTCGCGGGCGCTGCTGCTGCGTGCCGGCTTCGTCGAGGCCGGGATCGTCCAGGATGGCGCTGCCGAGGAGCAGGTGCGGTACGTCGCGAAGGGTGCAGGACCGACCGCGGCTGGAGCGCCGGCCCAGGCCTAGCCGCCAGCCCCAGCATGCGTGTCGGGTCGCTGCGGCGCGGCGCGGCGGCGTTCGTGACCGGCGTCCACCGCGCCGCTCTCGGGCGTGTGACCGAAGACCCCGTTGAGCCACTCGAAGAGCACCTGCTGCATGCGTGAGTGGTTGTCGAGCATGCAGTGGTCGTGCGTGCCGTCACGGTCCAGCGTGAACACGTGCATCGACTTCTCACGTGAGCGGATGGCGTCGTGGAACTCGCGTGTCTGGCGCAGCATCTCCTCTCCCTCGCCGGCGCCGACCAGCGACAAGGTCGGGCACGAGATGTCGTGCATGGTGTCGGTGATCGTGAAGCGGGCCCAGTCCGCCTGAGCCTCGCTGCTGGTCATCCACTCGAAGAGCGACGTACCGGCGTAGCCTGCGACCCACAGGCCGTACTCCATGTACGCCCGGATCAAGGGCTTGCGCGCCAACCGCCGGTCCAGGGCCCAGCGCAGCAGGAACCCGGGTACCCTTCGGATCAACGGCCCGAGCAACGCCTCGCCCACGCGCGCCAAGTCGATCATCGGGTTGTTGGCGATGAGCGCACTCACGCGATCGTCGTGGATCGCGACGCGCGGCGCCACGTATCCGCCGCCGCTGAAGCCAGCCAGCGCGATGCGATCGTCCACGCCCGGCAACGTGCTCAGCACGTCGAGAGCCGCCGCGAACGGTACCTCCTGGTCGGGGCGCCTCACCTGTGCTGGGTCGGTGTGCACCGCGTTGCGGTGCCCTGGGTAGGAGAAGGTGAAGACGTTGTAGCCGCGCTGGACCGCGGCATGCCCGATGATGAAGATGTCCTCCTCGATTGTGTCGTCGTTCCCCCCGGCGACGAAGAGCGTCGGTCGCGCCGTGGCGTCGTCGGCGGGTCGCCAGAAGTAGCCCGGGAGCGCTGCGTCCTCGAACACGACCTCCACGGTGTGGATCGGCGGCTCGTACAGCCTGGCCGCCTCCCGGAACGCGGCGACGCCGCGCTGCCACAACTCGCGAAAGCGCGGATGCGACGGTACGCAGCCGTACTCCGCGGCCCGGTAGTAGTTGCTCGCACGCTGGAAGGCGCCTCGGGCGCTCACCGTGTCGCCTACCTCCAGCGCGTGCCGGGCGAAGCCCTCGGTTCGCTCGGCGATGCGTGCCCACTCGTGTGGCCAGCTGTCCGGGTCGCGCTCGTCGATGCGCCGGGCCGCATCGAAGCACTCGCCGACCTCGGCGGCGTTGACGTTCATGTAGCCGAGGGTGCGCATGAGCATCCAATCGGCCTCGTGCTCTCGGAACACGCGCAACGTTCGCGGCGCCCGAGCGGCTCCCAAGTCTCGTCGATCGGCCATCGCACTCGCTCCTTCCGGTGTCGGTTCGTCGATGCCGTTCAGTTCGTGACGGCTCCCGTGGCTGAGGTCTAGCGTCCCACGTAGCGCACGTTCGGGAGCAACACGAAGCCATCGAACGCCGCCCGCGGTGGTCCGACGATCAGCTGCGGAAGGTAGTTGACCACCATCCGCTCGGTCTCGAACGCGTCGTCGTCGAGCGGCAAGAAGGCGGGGACGCCGCCTGCGACGTCCTGCATGATGCGGAACAGCTCGTTCCGGGGCGACTCGGCGCCGACATCGAAGCTCCGGACGCTGCCCCGTATCAGCTTCTCGCCGCTGGCCGGCACCACCACCAGGGCGTACGTGTCGTCGGCGCCGTACGGACCCGCTTCGGAGAGGCGTTCGGCCAGCCAGCGGTCGACCGTGCCCTCCTGGCGCTGCTTCTGGGCGTGGAAGTATCCGACGTTGACGAGCGCGTTCCCTGGTGCCATCGCGAGCTGTCGGTCCACCAGCGCGTGCATCGCTGCCTCGCGCTCCGCGTCGCGCTGCGCCCCGGCTCGGACACGGCGCACGGCCACGGACCGCGCCTCGCCGTCGAGCGCGTCGACGAGGATCGTGAACGCGACGTCGCCCCAGCGCTCGAGGTAGTCGGCCTCGTCGTGGTGCAATCGGTCCCGTGCTGCCGCGAGGGCCGCGTCGGGGTCGACACCGTCCTCGAGCGCGGCCACCAGGTCGACCAGAACCTCCGGCTGGCCGAGTGCGTGCACGAGACCGCGGAACGGAGGCAGGAAGTCATCTTGGGTGGGGTTGACGTCGATCGCCCGCACCGCGATCTGCTGGTCGGGTTGCAGCGCCGCGTTGGCAGTTCGGATGCGCTCGAGCAGCGCCCCATAGGTGCGCAACGCCCCTTCCCCTGGCGTATCCGTGAGGCCGCGGGTGTAGGCGTCGAGCAGCCAGCTGAACACCTGCGGGAACTCGAGGAGCACGGTGGTGAGCCCGTGGGGCTGCAACGCTACGACGAGATCCCCCACGAAGGCGTCGTGCTCGGAGATGTCGTGGAACTCGCCCACCACCAGCACGCGCTGGTCGGCCAGGCGCTCGATCATCGCCTCGGGCAGGCCGTCGTCGATCCGGACGATGTCGCGCTCGACGATGGGGTGGAGGGCGTCGTGGTCGACCGTCCCGCGCAGCGAGGGCCCGCA
>PWQI01000159.1 GCA_003556805.1 Trueperaceae bacterium
CGCTTGTACCGGCGCTCGCTCGACGAACCGGACGCGTTCTGGTCGGAGGCCGCCGACGAGCTGCACTGGTTCGACCGCTGGCACACCGTGATGGAGTGGGAGGAGCCGCACGCACGTTGGTTCGTCGGCGGCACCACCAACCTCGCCTACAACTGCCTCGATCTGCAGGTCGAGAAGGGGTTGGCGAACAAGGTGGCCCTGTTCTGGGAGGGCGAGCCCGGTGATCGGCGCGTGATCACGTACGGCGACATGCTCGCCGAGGTGTCGCGCTTCGCCAACGTGCTCAAGAGCCGCGGCGTGCAACGCGGCGACCGCGTGGCGATCTACATGCCGATGATCCCTGAGGCCGCCGTGGCGATGCTGGCGTGCGCCCGCATCGGTGCCCCGCACTCCGTGGTGTTCGGCGGTTTCTCGTCGCACGCTCTGGCGGATCGGGTGGTGGACAGCGAGGCGAAGGTGATCATCACCGCCGACGGTGGCTATCGACGAGGCCAGGTGCTGCCGCTGAAGCCGGCCGTCGACGAGGCGCTGCCGCGCTGCCCGTCCGTCGAGACGGTGATCGTGGTGCGGCGCGCCAAGAACGACGTCGACATGGAGCCCGGGCGCGACATCTGGTACCAGGACGCGATGCGGCACGCCTCGCCGGTGTGCCCCCCGGAGCGCGTCGACAGCGAGCACCCGCTCTTCGTCCTCTACACCTCCGGCTCGACGGGCAAGCCCAAAGGCGTGCTCCACACCACTGGTGGCTACCAGACGTTCACCTACCTCACGTCGCGCTACGTGTTCGACCTGCAAGCCAACGACGTGTTCTGGTGCACCGCCGACATCGGCTGGATCACCGGCCACAGCTACGTGGTGTACGGGCCGATGCTCTCGGGCGCGACGCAGGTGATGTACGAGGGAGCCCCCACGTACCCCGCCCCCGATCGCTTCTGGGAGCTGATCGAGCGCTACCGCGCCACGATCTTCTACACCGCTCCGACGGCCATCCGCGCCTTCATCAAGACCGGCGAGGAGCACCCCGCCAAGCACGACTTGTCGAGCCTCCGCCTACTCGGCACGGTCGGCGAACCGATCAACCCCGAGTCGTGGATGTGGTACCGGCGCGTGATCGGCGGCGACCGCTGCCCGATCGTCGACACCTGGTGGCAGACCGAGACGGGCGGCATCATGATCACCACGCTGCCGGGCGTGCACGACGCCAAACCCGGATCGGCCGGACTGCCGTTCTTCGGGGTCGAGCCGGCGGTCGTCGACCTGACGGGCGCCGAGGTCGAGCCCGGCCAGGGTGGCTACCTGGTCCTCAAGCGGCCCTGGCCGTCGATGCTGCGCACCGTGTACGGCGACGACGAGCGCTACAAGCAGGAGTACTGGAGCGAGGTGCCGAACGTCTACTTCGCCGGCGACGGCGCCCGCCGCGACACCGACGGCTACCACTGGATCATGGGGCGCATCGACGACGTCCTGAACGTCTCCGGACACCGCCTCGGCACGATGGAGATAGAGTCCGCGCTGGTCTCGCACCCGGCGGTGGCCGAGGCCGCGGTGGTCGGTCGCCCCGACGACCTCAAGGGGCAGGCCGTGGTGGCGTTCGTGACGCTCGAGGGCGAGGTCCGGGGCGACGAGAAGCTGCGCTCGGCGTTGCGCGACCACGTCGCCAAGGAGATCGGCGCGATCGCCAAGCCCGACGACCTGCGCTTCGCCGACGCGTTGCCCAAGACGCGCTCGGGCAAGATCATGCGCCGACTGCTGCGCTCCATCGCCAGTGGTGAGGCCACCACCGGCGACACCAGCACGCTCGAGGACCGGGCGGTGGTCGAGCGCCTGTTGCGCGACGACGGTTGAACGCGCTGGCACGAGCATCACGTTGAGCGTGCTGGTACGAGCAAGAACGGGTCGGGGCCGTCGCATGACGCGATGGCCCCGACCCGTGTTCGTGTGTCTTACCTGAACGCCTCCGTGCACCGCTCGGTGGCCGTCACCTGACGTGACTCAGTAGCCGCTGCGGACGCCGCCGCGGCCGTGCTCGGGGTCCTGACCGCGCTGACCGATGCTCTCGGCGCGGCGGTAGAGCTCCCGCTCGAGCTGAGACGGCTTGCCCTTCAGCGAGGGGGTCTCGCTCAGGATGAGCGCGGCCACGCCGCTGGCGTGCGGGGCGGCCATGCTGGTGCCGGCCGACCAGTACCAGCTACCGTTGCCGGTGCTGAAGACGAGGTCGAAGACCCAGCACGGGCGCAGCAGACCTGCGACGGTGCAGTTTTCGTCGCCCGGGTAGATGAAATCGCCGCCCGGTGCGGAGACGTCGATGGCCGACCGGCCGTAGTTCGAGTAGCTGGCAAGGTTCTCGAGGAACGTGTTCAGCGGGTCGGTGGCCCAGCCGATGGGCGCGGTGGCGGAGACGCTCACGACGCGGTTGATGTCGGCCGGCAGCACGAGCAGGTCGGCGGTCGTGTCGCGGTCGAGTCCGCTGTTCCCGGCCGACGTCACGTACAGCGTGCCCGCATGGGTGCCGTAGTTGGCGATCCGCTGCATGAACACGCGCAGCTCGGCGACCTCGCGGGCGGAGATACAGCCCTGGTCATCGCACACGCCACGCTGTGGAATCGCCGCGCCCAAGCTCATGTTGGCGATATCGGCGCCGACGTCGGCGGCGTAGACCATCGCCGCACCCACGTCCGCGAAGCTTCCCGAACCTGTGTCGCCGAGCGCCTTGAGCAACACGAGTTCGGCGTCCGGCGCCACGCCGATGATGCCGAAGTCGTTCTGGGCCGCGGCGATGGTTCCGGCGACGTGGGCACCGTGGCTGAAGGGATCCGGCAGCGCGTACTGCAGCGTCTCTCCCGCGACGAAGTTCAGTGACAGTTCGAAGTTGATGTTGGGTACCAGGTCGGGGTGCGTGAGATCGAAGCCGCCGTCGATCACGGCCACGCGCGCGCCCTCACCGCGTGCGCCCTCCGCCCAGGCGGCGGTCGCACGGACCGGCACGTGCCCCCACTGCAGGTCGAAGAAGACGTCCGCCGAACCCGAGAAGGGTGGGTCGCCAACGTCGGGTTCGAACGCCATCGTCGTGGTGGGCTCCTGCCACTGCACCACGACGTCGCGTACGACGACGTCACCGAAGCGGCGGTAGGCGCGGGGATCGCTCGTCTCCACGACGGCGAAGCCGGCGGCCGGTTGGAAGACGATCAGTCGGTCGCCCGCCCGGGCCGCATGGGCGTCGAGACCACGCAGCACGCCGCTACGGCTCACGATGAAGCGCTGTGGGCCGGTGGAGAGCCGGCTCAACTCGGGCTCGGGGAAGGCCGCAAGCGTGATCGAGCCGTCGTCGTAGTCCCACCAGTGCTGGACGTCGGCTTGCGGCTCCTGCATCGGACCGCACGCCGCCAGGACGAGAACTAGGGCTGCCAGGCCCACCATCCAACGGATCTGCATGATTCCTCCTCCGAACATGTGCTGAGCGCACGGGTAGGACACACCGCGAGGGCCGTATCTCCGGTCACGATGACCGGCTCCCACGTACGGTCCGATTGCGCACGGCGTGCTCCCTCAGTGATAGCACATTTGCCGCTGCACGGTCCGCCTCACGATTGCCGTGCACGCGTACGCCCACCGCGAGCGCGTACGCGCAGTTCCGCGATGAGCATCGCCACGATCACGAGCGCGCCGCCGGCCCATCCCACCGGACCGAGCACCTCGCCAACGAGCCACCACGCGAACAGCGACGCGAACACTGGTTCGAGCACGAAGATGATCGCCGCCACCGGCGCCGGAACGACACGCTGGGCGTACGTCTGCAGCCAGGCGACGAGCGCGGTGGCGACCAGGGCCAGGTAGGCGATCGCGAGGTACGTGCCGAGCGGCACGTGGGCGAGATCCCCGAGCTGTGGTGCGGCCCATAGCCAGGCCAAGACGGCCATCGGTACGTGCTGCATGCCGGCCAACGAGGCGACGTTGGCACGGCCGGCCACCTGACCCAGGTAGACGATGTACAGCGCGTACGAGAGGGCCGTGAGCAGCGTCCACAGGTCGCCGGCGTTGACGCCCTGCTCCTGGCCGCCGCGCAGGGTCAGCAGCGCCAAGCCGGCGAGGGCCACCACGCTGGCGAGGTAGACGCGCGGTGCGATGCGCTGCCGGAACCAGACCGCTGCCACCAGAGGCGTCAGGACGACGGCGAAACCGGTGATGAAGGCCGACCGCGAGGCGGTCGTGATCGACAGGCCGAGCGTCTGCGTGGCGAAGCCCGCGAACGCCAACAGGCCGAGCCAGAGCGCTGGTGCGAGCGCGCGGCGGTCGAACCGCACGAAGGCGAAGCAGGCCGCGGCGAGCGAGAAGCGCAGCGCCAGCAGCAACGGCACTGGGATCGTCTCGAGCGACCCCTTGACGACCACGAAGGTCGTGCCCCAGACGACGGTGATCCCGATCAGGGTGATGACGCCGACTGGGAAGGTCACGAACGCGATGCTCCCACGCCACCGGGCCGGCGTGCAACCGGAGGCGCAGGTATGCTGGCGGCATGTCGATGATCCTCGTGGGCCACGGGCTGGACGCACACCGGCTGGTCGCTGGCCGAGCGCTCGTCCTGGGTGGCCACACCATCGACGGGGCGCCGCGCGGCGCCGAGGCCCACTCCGACGGCGATGTCCTCCTGCACGCCCTGGCCGACGCGCTGCTGTCGACCCTGGGTATCGGCGACATCGGTGACGCCTTCCCGCCGAGCGATCCGCGCTGGCGCGACCTCGACTCCCGCGCCATCCTCACGCACGTGCTCGAGCAACTCGAGACGCACGTTCCCGGGCATGCGCTGACGAACGTCGCCGGGGTCATCGTCCTCGACGCACCGAGGCTCGGCCCCCACCGCGCCGCCATCCAAGACGCGCTCGCAGGGCAACTCGGGCTGCCCTGCGAGCGCGTCGGGATCACGTTCAAGACCAGCGAGGGGTTGGCACCCGACCACGTTCAGGCGTCGGTGACGGTCCTGCTGTCGGTCCCCTGAGCAGCGCGCCCAAGCCGAGCGTCAGGGCAGGTCGACGAGCACGTCTTCACCCTCGACGGTCACGGCGTAGCGCGCCAGCGGCTTGATCGCCGGCATCGTGGGCCGGCCGGTCTCGAGGTCGAAGCGCGCCCCGTGGTGGCAGCACACCAGCGCGCCATCGTCGAGGCTGCCGTCGTGAAGGGGGAAGCGGGCGTGGGTGCAGCGATCCGGGACGGCGTACCAGCCGCCCCGATGCCGCACCACGACGAGCTCTTGGCCGGCCAGTTCGAGGGCGGTCAGGCTCTCGTCGGCGAAGTCGGTGACGCTGCCAGCGCGGTGTCGTGCCACGTCAGAGCTTCTCCTTGACGCCTGGAACGCCGAGCTTGGCCTGCACCACGCGCTCGACGTACTCGGCCACCTTCGGCAGCGTGACGCGGCTCATGACCTCGTAGAGGAACCCGGTGACGAGCACGTGCTCGGCCACCTCTGGGCGCAGGCCGCGCGACATCAGGTAGAAGCGCTGGTCCTCGGGCACGGGACCGGTGGTGGAGCCGTGCGAGCACTTGACGTCGTTGGCCTTGATCTCGAGCTGCGGGATGGAGACGGCCTCGGACTCGCCGTCGAGCAGCAGGTTGCGGTTCGTCTGATACGCATCGGTCTTCTGCGCACCGGGATCGACGACGATCACACCGGAGTACACCGCGCTGCTGGCGTCGCGCAGCGCGCCCTTGAACAGCAGGTCGGAGTGGGCGTGGTGGGACGCGTGGTGCTGCACCGTGTACTGGTTGTAGTGCTGACCCTCGTCGGCGAAGTAGAGCCCGAGCATCTCCGACTCGGACCCCGGCCCTTGTAGGCTGACCTCGACCTCGGCGCGAGCGGCGTCACCACCGAGTGAGACCGTGAGCGACTCGAGGCGCGCGTCTCGCGCCAGGTGCGCGCGGATGGTGTTGACCTGCACCACGTCACGGCTCCAGTTCTGCAGGCTGACGTAGCGCAGCTTGGCACCGTCGCCGAGCACGATCTCGGTGACGCCGGTGTTCACCAGCCGCTCGCCGAGCGGCTCGCAGGTGAACTCGTCGAGGTAGGTGACCTTGGCGTTGCGCTCCACCACGATCAGCGTGCGACCACCGGTCAGGCCGCCGCGATCGGCGGTGTGGAAGGCGCCCAACGGCAACTCGACCTCGACGTCCTTGGGCACGTACACGAAGGTGCCGTTCGTCCAGAGCGCGGCGTTCAGCGCCGCGTACTTGCGCTGGCCGTC
>PWQI01000337.1 GCA_003556805.1 Trueperaceae bacterium
CTTCATTGTCAGCTTCCAGAAACTCCTTCTTGGCTATCTCAATATGCGGAGTCTCGAAATCTATGACATTGCCGAAGGTCATGTCCATCATGCCCATCATCAGCGATTCCATGAACAGAAAAAACACCACTGCAAAAGCGAGAATACCGGCAATGACAAAGGTTCGTCCCCGGCGGCGAAAGAGGTTCCTGAAGGCAATCCTTAACAGATACACCTTAGTTCCTCCTTTCGTCCCGGGAAATGGACCCGTCCCTTATCTCCAGAAGTCTCTTGGCATACTCCATAACCATGGGGTCGTGGGTGGCAAACAAAAAGGTGGTTTTAAGTTCCTGGTTCATCTTGACCATGAGCTCCAGCACTTCTTTGCTTGCCTGAGAATCCAGGTTGGCTGTGGGCTCATCGGCCAGCACCAGTTTCGGCTCCTTGACCAATGCCCTGGCTATGGCCACCCGCTGCTTCTGGCCGCCGGAGAGTTCGTTGGGGCGCCGGTCCAGCTTGTCGGAAAGGCCCACTTGTTCCAATATCTCCAGAGCCCTTTCCCGGAGCGCGCCGGTGTGTTTTCTCTCAGCAATGCGCAGGGCAAACTCAACATTCTCAAAGGCAGTCAGCACAGGGATGAGGTTGTAGCTCTGAAAAATAAACCCGATGTTGTGCCTTCTCAGCAACGCCAACTGGTTTTTGTTCATCTCCCCGATGCTGGAGTCATTGAGGCGAACGGTGCCGCTGGTTGGCTTGTCCAGGGCGCCAATAAGGTTGAGTAGCGTTGTCTTGCCTGAACCCGAGGGCCCGAACACCGTGGTGAACTCGCCCTCCTGGATTTCCAGGTCTACCCCCCGCAGGGCAAGGACCTGGGTCTCTCCCTGGCCATAGACCTTCTCCACCTTCTCCATTTCCAGCAAAGACATAGCAATCAACTCCTTTTAATAATTGCTCAAACAATGCTACCGGGCATCCAACGCTTTCAACAGATAATTGACAGTCTCCTCCGCCACCTCCTGGAGAACCAGTGAGCCCTTTTCCAATCCCAGGGTGTCTTCAAGCAACTGTTGGAAAAACTGATACTTCCGCTTAATCACATCCACAATCTTTTCTGCTTCTTCCCGTTTTTCTTGCTGCAATGCCTGAAAAAACAATTCACTCATCTGGTTTTGATTGATTACAAACAACCGCACAAACATCTCCGCTGCTTCTTCCGGAAACTCTGTACCAAACTCCCCCTCTTCAATGCCCTGCCTGATTATCTCTGTCATCAACGGAGCTATCCGCTTGGATCCATACTGAAATATGGCATGTTCCAGCTGTATGTTTTTCCCGCCGGAATACATCCCCGCAAGAATAGTCGACACTTCAGCAGCCCTTTGCTCCTTGTAGGAGTTTACCTGCCGGAAATACTCATTGGTCTTTTCCAGCGCCGACAGATCTTCCATCTCAGCAATACCCTGGATTCTTTCCGCTATCTTGTCCAGAAACAAGCGGGCAATGTCTTCCAGTAGCTGGGCCTTGGAGTCGTAGTGATGGTAAAACCCACCCTTGGAAACCCCCGCCCGCTCAATGATATGGTTGACAGAGGTATTCTCGTAACCATCCTGGGCAAACAGCTCCAGCGCCGCCTGAATGATTTCCATCTTTCGCACTTCCGGTTTCTTGGCCTTGCTCATTTTCATCCCCACCATTACTATCTTATAACAGACCGACGGTCGGTCTTTATTCCATTCTACTGTGCTGCGCCGGTATTGTCAAGGGACAAAACAAAACCCTGCAACTTCTGCAGGGTTAGCAACCAAAACCTATAGTTAACCGGCATCGGCGCCGTGGTCTAGTTTAGTATTGGCCACTAATAAGGCACATTATCTTCTGCCTCGCAGTTCCTCCAAAAGGGGCTGGTACTCAGGATCAGTATCTGAAAAAAAGCTCCCAAACCGCGACGTGAGAGTGACACCATTGAGAAAGCATAAGTACGTTTCGCCCACAACCGTGTCAGCGGGCAAAACCAGGTGAGAAGGCCTGGCGTCAGGGTCAGTGTAGTCGCCCTTCAAGGTCTCCTCTACTGTGTAGTATGCCCAAACAAGGGACGGCGAGGGAGACTGCTCCACACTGTTAACTGTGATAACAACTATTGTGTCCGAGGCCTGAATTAGCTCTTCTAAGTTCGCCGGTCCCAACATAAAACCATCGAGATACTCTTTGTATTCTTTTAAGTTGCTCTTTCTTTTTACTGCATGCTTTTCAGCATAATCCTCAATGTAGGCAGTAAGGTTGCTCAACTGGTTGAACCGGGCGTTGCGGAAAGGAACAATATATTCTTCTCTTGCGTGGTCCTGCAGCCGCCAGAGAATACCTTCCTGGTCTATTTTGTAAACATGCTCGTGATCCACGGCAAAAATGTCGTAGGGCCTGGCCGGATGACGGAACAGGTCGGCAAGCAGCAAGTAGCTGTTTCCCGGCTTAAGCTGACTGTCAACGACTAGCCTCAAGTAGACTATGTCCCCGGCAAACAGGTCTATTCCCAAGTCCAGGATGGGAGAAATAACCTCACCCCGCATAACAGAAGTGTCTTGAGGCAAGACTCCGGTTTGGTCATGCAAAACCCTGACGGTAAAAACATGGGTGGAGGTAAGGATTCTGCTTTCAACATTGCCGGGACGGTAATTGTCACTGATAACGGTGCTGGCAAGTTCCCAAGGCGAAAAAACGTATGCAAACTGGTTCGTCCTCAGGGCTGCTGCGTCAAGCAACAGAAAAATCGCCAGGGCCACAACCAATAAAAGCACCAGCAAGCCGCCCAACAAATTGTACGTTTTTCTCATCCTCCTGCCCTCCCTCACACTCAGTTGCACCCAGACACGTGATGCCTGCTTCATTTTGCTGTCTAGTTATCCAAATCTTTAAAGTACTTCTCTGCCACTTTGAACCAGACATTATCAACCCAGTCTCTGACCATGTAGTTAAGCCCAACATCGCGGGCAGTAATAGCCTCCAAAGCTGGAATCGGTTTGCTTGGCACTCTAAACTTTCCCTGGAATCCACCCAAGATAACCCAGTGATCATCTAAGTCAGGATTATGCGGGGCCACTCCAAGATAGACCAAGTAAAACTGCCCTTTCTCCATGGGGAGATATGGCCCTTCGGCCATATAGTACAAGCCATCCGGATAGCGCACTGGAACAAAGGGTTCCGCAATAGACAAATTGTCTCCCTGGGAAAGTTGACCACGGATTGCCTCTATTACAACCACCTCAGTAAACGTAAAACCACCCATTATTTCTCCGTCAATTACTCTGGGCACTTGTCCCGTCTGCCTAAGGGGTTTTACTATTACAACGGTGCCAAAACTGTCTATTTCCTCAAAGCTCAACGGCTCATATGATAAGAACGCCTTGAGGGACAAGATGCCGATAACCTAGCATCCCTACTCCAATGGTGAGAAGCCCCAATAGTAAGCAGAAGAGAACTCTTCTCATAATTTCCCCTCCCATAAGCCTTTACATATAAGTGTACAAACGGCCCAAAAGGTTACACTTGCAACTAAAATGTAACACAAAAAAACCCTGCAAGCTATTGCCTGCAGGGTTATATTTCTTATGGTGGAGATGAGCGGAATCGAACCGCTGGCCTCTTGAATGCCATTCAAGTATCAAGGCCCGGTGTTACGGGGCTTTCGGGTCATTTTGTTTGCTGTTTGTTTGCTGTTATGTTGTGTGTTTTTGAGACTTTTGCAGAGGAAACTCCGCAACCCCTGGTAACGAGAAGTCTTCAGTTAATCATCGTAAAACTTGTTAGTGGCCACTATCTGCCTTCCGATCGTAATAAAAAGAGAGACATTCCCAACATCAAGCAGTGCAGGGAAAACATACCGAAACCAACCTCATTAACAAAAAAGAGAAGGCCGCCGGTTGGTGTGCCGGGGGAGATTCCAACAAGAAAGCTAAACAGAATCGCCAAAACAGATACTACCATCACTCCTCCAAGCACTAGTTTCCTGGTCTGGAAGGCCGCTGCGACCAACTCATCCTTCATTGCAAGGAAACCAATAACACAGCCAATCACAAAATACAGCACTGCTGCCACCCACAATTCTTGCAGCACAAAAAACAGGGGGAAAAGTGCAACGAAAGCAACAGCCAACAAAACGGCAACACCAATAGCACTCAAGCGGTGAGTACCAGAACCGATCGTGTCGTGTTTCTTGCTTACCAGAGAGGCCAAAACAAAAAACAGCAACGCAACGGGCAGCACTATCCCGCTGCTGTAAAGTAACAAGATGGGGATAATAATCATACCTCCAACATACAGTCCAGATATCAAGAAGTTATGGAGAAGCTCGCCCAAAGCCACAAAAATGATGGCTGCCAGAATATCCTTTGCCACCCCACTGGAATATGTTTTATCTTGTACCTTGAAAATCTGTTGACGCCATTTGCGCAACTTACCGCTTCTGTATAGTTCACCAGCACCAGCACTGATTAGTGAAAAGATGTAAGTGCGAATAAACACTATCCAGGGATAGTAAGGGACATATGCAGGGGCTGTGCCCCCTTCTGTCGCTGCATCATACATTGGCACGCCAATCAGCTCACTCAAAATCATAGCCAGTATAAAGCCCAGAACGCTTATAATGGCTGCAGCAGGCTTTCTGATGCTGACCAAAAGGAGGGAAACAGCTGCAAAAAACACCAGCCTGGAACTTCTGAAAGTTACCCATGACAAGGCGTAGAAGTCGTAACCATGCGCTTCCGTCCAACGGCTTGTCCAGTATATCAGGACATAAACAGACACAATAGCAACAAACAAGAGGGTGTACCTATAGCGATGCAAGACCTGTGACATTCCATCACTACCTTCCTAAGGACTCTCCCTTTAAACACTGTAAAAGATAGAGTTAAAGGTTTATTGTAACACTGTATAATGAATATTAGTTTACATATGTGTACCAAAGATAGTAAATCAAAAAGCGATGCATAAATGCATCATGACAATCATTCCAATTGTCTACTATCCTAACGTAATTAGCGCCGCTAGAATATTCCCTGTACCCAACAATATTGATATAGTGAAGATCATACCCTGAACCAATAACGGCTATGTGCATTTGCCCGGAATTTAACCTAGACCTAAAAGTAGCCCAGTTCCATACGTTTCCAAAGCCAATGGGGCCCCCTGTATACGAATGTCCTCCACCAATATCGTCTTCAACATATGTTAGTATGCCTATGCTAACTGTAGGGGGAGTAATTGGGCCCGGGCCAATATGCCCATAAAGTGCCGCAAAAGCATTTTGGCGTCCACCAACAGATTGATGAACCAAAAGAGGACGGTGGGGATAAAGAGTAGCGTAACGAACACTGTAATAGTTTACCACATTAAATGCAGCAACACTTCCACAATGGTCTGTGGCACTAAAATCGCTAGTTCTTCCCCATTGAATCTGATTTAGCCCTGGCAAGTTTCTCGCGTAATATGACCCGGTGGGCATATCATCCCAATCAATAATACCCCAAGAACCACGTAACGTGGTAGTGCTTACAGGTGACTCTAAAACTACCCGCAGGGATTCCATTTTGTTTGGGTCACCCTTGACACTAACAAAAACCTCATCCCTGACAGATTGGTGATCCCTCGCCTCATAGGAATTCTTTTGCGACAATGCACTTATAAAACTCTCAAAAAAATCTGCCACCTCATGACTTGCATCTACTTTTACTTCTTCGCCAAAAGGCAGCATTCTGAACTCACATTGTTGTCCTTCTGGCAATGAAACAAAAAAATCCTCATACTTCTTACTGCTATAAGAAAACTCCAAGACAATTGGGTTATCAATGGTATTGTTTACAATAACATATCCACTGGGCTCAAACGAAACATAGTGTGCTATGACGTTATTGTGGCCATCATAAAGTGGTTGGTAATCCTTAACCCCTTTTATTTGTTGCCAAGTATTTAGCTCATTTTCATCCATAGCAGCCATAAACCTATAAGCTGCTAGTAAAATGTCCAATGAGTCCAAACTGTAACTACAATCTACCCTTTTTCCCGGGGGGCATTCATCAAAGTCCAAAGCACTAACAGAAAACATACTGGCTGACATTACCATTACAATCAAGATGACGACAATCGGTCAAGTGCATTTTTGTCTGTAAAATGCCTCTGGCAAAATATCTAGGCAGTAATTCGGCTTAGTTTGCTTCCTGGCTTCTCCTGCTCTTGCTTCCAGTCCCAGTATTGAGTC
>PWQI01000120.1 GCA_003556805.1 Trueperaceae bacterium
CGGCGTCGAGATCGAATCCGTGCAGGCGCGTGACGATGCCACGGGCCACGCGCAACTGGCCCACCCGTCATGATCGGTCGCATGAGCGGCGGCCGGCGAAGCACGAGCCTGCTGCTCGCACTCGGCGCCCTTGCGTCGCTGCTGATCACGGCGGGCATCGCCACACGCGTCGGCGCCAGCACCGGCGTCGGTTCGCTCGCCGCTCTGGCGTATGTGCTCGTGCTGTCGTTCGTGCTCGCTCGCGAGGTCGGCGCCGACCGGCCGCGCCTGGATGCCGCCTGGCGCGACGCTTCCGGCGGCGCTCAGCCAGCGCCGCGCCGACGACTCGGCGCCTCGTTCACAGCACGCATCCTCGGCGTTGTCGTCCTGGTCGCCTTCACCACCGCCCTGGCCGTGATCGTGCTGGGAGACGGCTGGTGGCTGCTCGCGTTCAGCGCCGTGCCGGCTGTGGGCGTGTTGGTCGCGCGTCGCACGGAGCTGGCACCACGGGTATGGATCGCCGGTGCCGCGGTTGCTGCAGCGATGCTCGCCGTCGAGACGGCCTTCCGCGACAACCTCCTCGGCGGCCTCGTCCTCGGGGCGGTGATCGCGCCCCAGGTCATGGCCGGCGTCGTGCTGCTCGCCTCGTCACAGCTGGCGCGCGTATGGCTGCTCGAGGGACGGCTGCTGGCCGCTGGCCGGGCCTTCGCCCTCGGTTGCCTCCTCGCCGTGCCGCCTGCGCTGATGAACGTCTCGGGCATGACCGCGGAGATGGCCAGCGCAGCCGCAGCGTCGTTCCAGAGTGCGTGGATGGCCTTCTACGCGATCCAGCCTGCGCTGCTCGAGGAGAGCTGGGCGCGCCTGTTCTTGCTCCCGCTCCTCTACGTCGTGTTCCGCTCTGCCTCTGGCGCCACCACGGGACGGGCCTTGCTCGCCGCGCTGCTCGTATCGGTGGCCGTCCACGGCTTGGCCCACGCGCCTCAGTCCATCGCCTCCGTCACGAACGCGCTGTTCACGGCGCTGGTGTTCGGGGTACCGCTGGCGCTGCTCTTCCTCCGGAGGGGCCTGGAGAGCGCCATCGGCTACCACTTCTTCATCGACCTCGTCCGCTTCGGCTACGTGATCCTGGTGCTTCGCGGTTGAGCGTCGCGTCTCGGAACAGCGGTTGTGCGGCCGACCGTGCGTCGGGCGTGTTCGGTGCCTCTGCGAAGATCAAGGCAGCGTGGAGCGGTACGCGTCCTCCAGGGCCTGCACCAGCGCACCCGACGAGGCCCACTCGCTGTTGGTCATGACCACGAAGCACATGTTGTCGTCGGGGTAGATGTACATGTTCGTCTTGACCTTCTGCTGCGCGCCGTTGTGTGACATCAGGGTGCGGCCGTTGCGTTCGCCGAGGCTGAAGCCCAGGCCGTAGCCGTCCGACACGGTCCCGTCGAGCAACGGCTGCGGCTCCCACAGCACCTCGCGCATGTCGTCGGTCACGCTCGGGTGGTTCATGACGCCGTTGCAGAACTGCGCCATGTGCTCGATCGACGAGATGAACCCTCCAGACGGCGCCTTCCAGCTGACGTCGCTCGAACCCGACTGGAGGATGGCGCCGGTCTCGACCGTCTCGTCGTCGACCTGCACCGTCTCCAACCGGTACCCGACGGCGCGGCGCGGGATGTCGACCCACTCGTGGTCGGGCTGGAAGAACGTCCCCGACACGAACCCGTCAGGTGGATAGTCGGGTACCGCGGCGGCGCTCGGCGTCATGCCGAACGGCACGGCGATTCGGTCGCGCACCTTCTCCCAGTACGTCATCGGTACGCCCGACCCGGCGCGCGCGATCGCCATGCCCGCCAGGTTGAACGCGAACGACGAGTAGCTGTACACGCTGCGCGGGATCGCCACGAGATGGGCCGGGTCGTCCCAGAAGTACGGTCCTGCCCACAACAGGTCGGTGTGCACGGTCGGGTCGTTGCGGAGTGCGGCTGGAGGGGTGCCTCCGGTGGTCATGCTGTTCGAGTAGTGTTTGATGCCCGAGAGGTTGCTCACCAGCATGCGCGTGCTGATCACCGTGTCGGGCGGTAAGGGCAACGCCCCCCAACTCGGGTCGCCCTCGCCGTCGTTCAAGTCGAACACGAAGGCGTCGGGCATCTCGTACTCGGGCACGAGGAAGCGCACGTCGCTGTCGAGGCTGAGTCCATCTTGCAACCACGACTGCACGGCCGCCAAGCCGGTGACCGACTTCGATACCGACGCCCAGCGGAACATCGACTGCTTCGCCTGCACGGGAACGCGCTCCTCGGCGTCCTCGAACCCGTACCCCTTGAGGTACACGATGCGGCCGTCATGGACGATGCCCACCGCCAGACCGACCAGGTTCTGGTCGCACATCTCGGCCTGTACGGCGCGGTCGATGATCTCGTTCTCGGATACCGGGTCGCTGGTCCCTTGTTCCGGGAACTCGCAGTGGAAGCCGTTCTGCAGCATCACGACGTCGTAACGCAACCCGTCGTCCGTCTGGCGGGGTTCGACGTCGATCAGCCGCACGCTGTAGAGGTTCGCGAGCGACCCGACCTGCCCTGCAGTGAGACCGAAGAACCAGCGCCAACCCACGCCAGGGTTCTCCACCATCACGGCCGCGTAGGCGTCGGGACCGAGCCGCTCGAGCACCGTCACGCGCGCCCCGTGCTGGTCCACGGCGTCGACCAGGAAGTCGACGCCGACGCCGTAGTACCACCACCACGTCTGGTGGTGGTCGCCCGTGTTGTCGTACATGACGGCGTTCCAGTAGCGGGTCCCGTCGACCACGTACGAGTCGAGGTCGACGATGCGCGCCGAGTGCGTGCTCACCGCGGCGGAGATGGTGTCGAGGTCGGTGTGGAGGAGGTACCACCACGCGACCTGCTCTGAACCGGTGTTCGGCACCAACACCACGGCGTAGCGGCGCTGCCCGTCGATCTCGACGACCTCGATGTCGATGATGCGTGCATCGTGCTCGGCGATCATGTCGGCGACGACCGCGGACGTCACGTCCTCGCCGTAGTACCACCACCAGTCCTTCTCGTGCACGCCGGCATCGGCCACCATCGCGACACTGAAGCGCCACGGGTCGGTGTCGAGCACCTCGAGATCGATGATTCGGAAGCCCGCAGCGATGCGCTCCTCGACCATCTCGGCGGTGGCGTTCGACAGCCACCACCAGCCCGTGTACTCCGTGAGCGATCGCTCCGTCAGCTCTGGTCCAGCGGCGACGACCGGTGGCGGCTGCGGTGGCTGCGTGCCACAGCCCGCCAGGAGCACCAGCGTGATAGCCCACACGTACGCTTGCGGACGCAAGACTCGAGGATCCCGCACGGTCCACCTCCCGGCTAGAGGCTATGGGAAGGGGCGTCGCAAAGGCGTCACAAACGGGTCCGCTGCGGGCCGAACCGGATCGGCCGACAGGTGCCTCACCGAGCCGCCGTGCGCCGGCGGATGTCGCGGGCGGCGGTCGACAGGCCCGCGCTCGCGTACGCGTCCGCCGAGGCGCGCCACCAGGCCGTGGCGCGGGCGTCTTCGCCGGCGGCGCTCAGGTGCTGGGCGATGCGTGCTGCCGAGCCGGCACGCTCGCGTGGGTCGGTGACGCGCTCCAGCCGCGCCTCGAGCACCTCCGCGATGCGCCGATGCAGCAACCGCGCGACCACGTGCGGCGTGGTGGTCACCACCGTCTCGAGCAACAGATCGTGCACGAAGGCGCCGTCGCCCAGCACATGGCCGCGCTCGAGCTCGGCCACACGCTCGGCCACCTCGAGCGGCGTGACACCCAACACGCTCGCCAACAAGTCGAGGTCGTCGGCCGCACGGACGGCTCCGATCGCTTGGACCAGTCGCTGCGCCGGTCGCTCGAGGCGCTCGAGCCGCTGCGTGATGATGGCACCGACGCGCTCGGGGACGCCGACGAGCGCCAACGTGGCAGCGTCCAAGGAGCCGGCCTCCAGCGCAGCCTTGATGGTCTCGATGACGAAGGCCGGATTGCCGCCGGTGAGGCGATAGAGCTGGTGCGCGAGATCGGCCGCGTCGCTCAGCCCCGTGCTGGCGAGCAGAGCGCGGACGGCCCCTTCGTCCAACGGCTCGAGCCTGATGGTGACGGCGATGCCGATCGTCGCCGCGAGGGCGAGGCTGCGCTCGAAGCTGGGTGGGAGCTCACCGCTACGGTAGGTCGCGATCAAGCGGCCGTAGCCGAGCCTGGGGCTGCGCGTCATCAAGCGCGCCTGCGCCCGGACCCCCTCCTCGAAGCTGGCCGCGTCGAGGTCGTGGAGGTCGTCGACGACGATGGCAGCCACCTCGCTCCGGAGGGCGTCCATGGTGTGCACCAGGGCCTCGAACAGCCGCAGGCGTCCGGGCGGCGGTACCCGCATGTGGGGTGGGCGTGCGCTCGACGTGCGTGGCGACCCGGCCAAGTCCGTACCCGGAAGGAGGCGGGCGAGCTCCTCACGCACCCACGTCGGCGCCTCCTCGACGACCTGTGGATGTGTGCGCACGGCGGCGCGCAGGGCGCGCGAGTAGCACGCGTACGGCAGCGTCGCGTCGCCGAGGCGTCCCTCGAGGAGGAACACCGTCCCCTTGCTCCGGACGAAGTCGAGCACCAGGCGCGTCTTGCCGATCCCTGGCGGACCCGAAACGTTGACCGTCTTCCCGGCCGCATAGGCCTCCTCGAGCCGCAACCACTCCCGTTCCCGGCCGACGAGGTGCGGTGGCCGCAGCAGCGTGTCCGGGATCCTGGCCCGCATTCGCACGACGCCCGGCGTCGGGACGAGCACCGCCCGTTCGACCTGCCGCGCCACCTCGAGCGTCTCCGCGAGGGGCTCGATGCCGAGCTCGCGAGCGAGCGTGCGCCTGCACGACTCGAGGAACGTGAGGGCGCCCTCCACGTTGCCCCGTGCCAGCTCGAGCCGCATGGCCACGCGGTAGGCGGCCTCGTCGAGATCGTCGACCGCGATCAACCGTCGAGTCAGGTCGAGCGCTTCGGGCACGCTGCCGTCGCGCTCGAGCTCGCTCGCACGGCCGCGCAACGCCTCGACCAACGACGCTTGCAACCGCGCGCGCTCAGCCGCGACCCACTCCTCGAAGCCAGCCGTACCGGTGCTATCGAGGCCGCGCAGCGCGGTCTCCCCCTCGGGCCACAGCGCCAGCGCGTCGCCGAAGCGTCCTTCGGTGACCGCCTCCTTGAAGCGCCGAACGTCACTGACGGCGATCACGTCGAGCGGATCGTCGGTCACCAACCATCGGTCGGCGCCGGGCAGGCGGCGCAGTCGGTGGAGCTCGCTCCGCAGGTTGCGCTTGCCACCACGCGACCACAGTAGGTCGGCGACCTCGTCGCGCTGCACGCGGCCCTCACCCAACGCCAGGACGACCACGAGCGCACGAGCCTTGCGGGTCGGGAACTTCAGCTCGGTGCCTCGCCAGACGGCGCGAGGCGGCCCGATGAGCGTCAGCTCGAGCACGTGAACCGAGCGTAGCAGCCGACGGAGCCGCCCTAGCGTGCCCGCGACCGGGGACGAGTGGGGTCACCCCCCCTGCCTTCGGCGAGCACGCGACGAACGTCGTACCTCACCCGCCGGCGCCGTTCAGCTCGTCGAGCCGCCTCCCCTCCCGAACCGCACGGACCACGTCGGTTGGGAGCCGCTCCATCTGCTCCGGGTGGGAGGCATCGACGAACACGAAGCCCACGACGTCGCCCTCGGACCGCTCGGCGTACACGCGCGCCAACAGGCCACCGAGCGAGTGACCGACCATCGCTCCGACGGGTGGAGCCTCTCGGTGTCTCGCGCGTCCAGGGTGACACGAAGGGCGGCAAGCGGCTCCCGACCGTCCTCGTCGGCGGCGGGCGTTGCTCGGCGCACGCGGCAACCGCTCGCCGTTGCCGTGGAACTCGTGCCCCACGTCGTTCAGCACCCAGAGGTGCGGCTCGCCCGCGGTGTCGTGCCCGATCAGCAACGCCTGCTCCGGTCCGAACGCGCTCACCTGCCACTGCCAGAAGAGCTCGCTGGCGTCGGTGTCCAAGGCGGTCACCCCCGGCACGGTGGCGCTGACCGACGAGCGCCCGGCGTCGTGGAAGCTGCCGTCCGAGCAGAGGTGTGCGGTCGCGCTTGCCTGGACGAAGCCCGAACCGGCGCCGCCACCGCTGCTCTGGTAGCGCAGCATCGTGCCGGCGAGGTGCTGGCGCCACGACGCGTCGTGCTCCGCCGCCGTCGGCGCGCCGAACTGCACGC
>PWQI01000279.1 GCA_003556805.1 Trueperaceae bacterium
CTAGACGTCCCCCCCGAACACGCGCAGCGCCCGCAGCCAGGCGTCGGCATGTGGCCCACGCCGCTCGGCGGCGAAGCGGTGATCGCTCGTGCGGACCTGTTCGCGCAGGTGCTCGAGGAGTTCGTCGAGGCGCGAACGGAAGCGCGACCGAACGTGGCCCTCGGGAAGCGCATCGAGATGGCGCAGGCACAGCAGCCCAGGGCCGTCGGCCAACGCCCGCTCGAGCGGCGCGTCGGGGAGCCGCCGCAGGGCGGTGACGGCGCGCGCCTCGGCCCGCTCGGTGACGTCGCACGCCGGGCAGCGGACCTCGCCGCGGCGGTCGCGCTCGAGGTACGTGCCCAGCAGGTCCTCGAGCAGGATCGCGCTCGACAGGGGTGGCGACTCGAGATGCCGCCAGACGCGCCAGTGCCGCCCGCAGAGGCCGCCGCGCGAGCGCCAGTCGTCGCGCACGCCGACGTCGTTGACCCCGTCGCGCAAGACCCCTTCCAGCGAGCGTCGACCGGCCTCGTCGGCGCGGGCGCACACGATGCACACGGGGAGCGCAACGAGCTCGAGGAGGGCGTGCTGTTCGCCGTTCAGACGCCCGAACAGCACGTCAGCGGTCGAGGCGCCCGTAGGCGTGGAGGCGCGTGAGGGCGTCGAGCGTGAGGACGCTCGCCCAGGCCTCGCGCTGGCGTTCCCAGGTGGCGTCGTCTCGGCCCCACGCCCAGGTCGGCCACCAGGCGCCGTCGCTGGCTTGCTCGGCGATCAGGTAGTCGAGCTCGGCGTGTACGACGTCGTGCAGGGCCCCGGCGAACGCGCAGCCGGGTCGCGGGGCAACGGCCAGCGGCCGGAGGCCGTAGTCGTGCCATGCGTCGGGGTCACGCAAAACGGCGGCGTCGACGATCGGGCCGAGCAGTTCGACCAGCCGATGGCGAACGGACACCGGCACGTGCGGCGCGTCGGCGAGCGCCACGCAGGCGATGATCTCGTGCATGTCGAGGTTCGTGGCCGCCACCGTGCGGTGCTCGATCTCGCGCACCACATCGCCGGCGAGCTGGTCGAGCCACCCGTCTTCACCGTCGCTGAGGGCGAAGAGCTGGGCAACGAGATCGGCCTTGGGGTTGAGCGCAAAGCCGTGGAAGCGCTCCTCGAGGCCGTCTTGGTCCCACCACGGGGCGCGTGGCGCATCCTCGGCTTCGGGGGGCACGATTCGCCAGGTGCGCGTGCCCGGGTCGATGGTGCGCCTCGCCCAGTCCGTGGCGCCTGCCACCAACGTGTGGCCAGGGGGGGCGGCGATCTCGGCCAGGCGGCGCAGCGCGACGCTGGTCGCGAGGGCACTGGTGGCGCCGCACAGGACGTCGGGTTCGAGGCCGTGCCCGAACCCTCCGTCGGGGTTCTGGAACGCCGCCAAGGCGTCGAGCACGTGCCACGCCGGGCCGTCCTCGAGCGTATATGCGAAGACGGCCGCTTCGAGCGCGCGACCGCGTTCGAGGAACGCCCGGGCGCCCCGGTACGCGTCGTGATCGAGAGTGGCCATGGCTGCAGTATAGCGGCGAGGTCGGCGCTGGCCGAGTGCCCCTTGACGAACGATGCGGGTCCGCGTAGCATCATCGCAACCGAATCCCGAGTCTTTAACTTGGGTATCGAGCTCGGCACAAGACGCCCAGCGGCGCGACAGAAAGGTGGACTCCATGCTCGCACGGATCGTCACCCTCGCCCTCTCCCTCGCCCTCGTCGGCCTCGCCATGGCGCAGAGCCTGACCGTCTACTCGGGCCGTGGCGAGGCGCTCGTCCAGCCCCTCGTCGAGCGCTTCACCGCCGAGACGGGCATCGACGTCGACGTCCGCTACGGCGGCACCGCCGAGCTCGCGGTGCTGATCCTCGAGGAGGGCCGCGCGAGCCCCGCCGACCTGTACTGGGCGCAAGACGCCGGCGCACTCGGCGC
The DNA here is from genome assembly GCA_003556805.1 of Trueperaceae bacterium. Lineage (GTDB taxonomy): Bacteria > Deinococcota > Deinococci > Deinococcales > Trueperaceae > CSSed10-48. The sequence goes on from PWQI01000279.1 coordinate 1,928, forward strand.
GCTGTCGCTCGCCGGCAGGCTGACGCCCCTCGACGATGCGTTGACCGCCGCGCTTCCCGGCATCTACACCAGCCGCAGCAACCTGTGGGTCGCGACCAGCGGGCGGGCGCGGGTCCTGGCGTACAGCCCCGAGCGCACCGTCGACACGCCCTGGCCGGCGTCGGTGTTCGACCTGACCGACCCGATCTACCGTGGCCGCGTCGCCTGGGCGCCGACCAACGGCTCGTTCCAGGCCTTCGTGACCGCCATGCGGGTCGTGCATGGCGAGAGCGCCACCGAGGCGTGGTTGCGTGGCATGATCGCGAACGACGTGCAGGCGTACCGCAACAACACCACTATGGTCGAAGCCATCGCCGCAGGCGAAGTCGACTACGCGATCACCAACAACTACTACCTGCTGCGCTTCCTCGCCAACGACCCCAGCTACCCCGTCGCCCAGAGCTTCTTCGAGGACGGCGACATCGGCAACCTGGTTAACGTCGCCGGCGCCGGCATCGTCAACACCAGCGGCAACGTCGAGGCGGCCCGTCAGTTCCTGGCCTTCCTCCTGTCGGCCGAGGCCCAGACGTACTTCACGATCGAGGTGCACGAGTACCCGGTCGTGCCAGGCATCGAACCCAACACCGCCCTGGTCGCTTTCGACGCGCTGCTCGCCGCCAGCCCGGACGTCGATCTCGACGTGCTCGAGGACCTGGAGGGGACGCTCGAGTTGCTGAGGGAGGTCGGCCTCCTCTGACCTCCATCGCCGTCTGGGCGCGCCGCGCCCGTCGCCTCCCCTGGTTCGTGCTGATCCCGGCGATCGTCGCCGGGATCGGCACGTTGATCCCCATCGTGTACCTGGTGCTGCGCGCCTTCGACGCCGACCTCGCCACGGTGCAGCGGCTGGTGTTGCGCGAGCGCACCTGGACGCTGATGGTGAACACCGTCGCACTCACCGCAGGCGTGCTCGTGCTCTCGACGGTGATGGCGGTGCCACTGGCCTGGTTGACGGTCCGCTCCGACCTGCGCTGGAAGCGCCTGATCACCATCTTGGCGGTGGTGCCGCTGGCGATCCCTGGCTACGTGGTCGCCTACTCCCTCATCAGCCTCGGCGGCGCCAACGGTTTCCTCAGCACGCTCCTTGGCACGGTGGTGCCCCGGCCCAGCGGCTACTGGGGGGCGGTGGCGGCGCTGACGCTCTACACGTACCCGTACCTGTTCCTCAACGTGCGTGCGGCGCTGCTGGGCCTCGATCCCAGCCTGGAAGAGAGCGCCCGCAGCCTCGGACACGGCGGACGTGCGGTGGTCTGGCGCGTGATCCTGCCGCAGATGCGCCCCGCCCTGCTTGCGGGCTGGTTGGTCATCGCGCTCTACGTGCTGGGCGACTTCGGCGTCGTGGCGTTGATGCGCTTCGAGGCGTACTCGTACGCCATCTACCTGCAGTACTCGTCGGCGTTCGACCGCACCTACGCCGCTTGGCTCTCGCTCATCCTGCTCGCCTTGACGCTCGCCATCGTCGCCACGGAGGGACGCCTGCTCGGCAAGCGCAAGTACGCCCGCACCGGCAGCGGCTCGCAGCGCGCCGTGGTGATGACGCGCCTGAGGCGCTGGTCGCCGCTCGCGTACGGCTACGTGGCGCTCGTCATGCTGAGCGCCCTCGGCTTGCCGTTCCTGGTGCTGGCCTCGTGGATGGTGCTCGCACCACCGAGCGCCGAGGCCTGGCTGTCGGTGCTCGAGGCCTTCCTGCGCACCGCCTCCGTCGCCGTGCCCGCGGCGATCATCACCGCGTTGGCGGCGATGCCGATCGCCTACCTGGCCGCGCGCGTCCGGATCCCCGGCAGTCAGCTGATCGAGCGCCTGGCCTATCTCGGCTACGCCATCCCACCCGTGTCGTTGGCGTTGGCGATGGTGTTCTTCTCGCTGCGCTCGGTGCCGTGGCTGTACCAGACCATGGCGATCCTGATCGTGGCGTACGTGATCAGCTTCTTGGCGCTCGCCATCGGTCCGATCCGTTCGGCGCTGATGCAGGTGCCGCCCCGACTGGAAGAGGCAGCGCGATCGCTGGGTCGCCGCCCCTTCGTCGCGTTCTTCCAGACGACGTTCCCGCTCATCCGCAGGCCGGTCGTGGCCGGCACGGCGCTCGTGCTGATGGTGGCGATGAAGGAGCTGCCGCTCACCTTCCTGCTGGCGCCGACGGGCTTCACGACGCTCTCGGTGCGCGTGTTCACCCGCACCTCGGAGGGGATGATGGCCGAGGCGGCGCCGTTCGCGCTGGCGATCGTGCTGTTCTCGAGCCTGTTCGTCGGCTTGTTGGTGAGCTACGAGGGGCGTCGATGACGGCGCCGACACCCATGACACAAGTCCTACCCGCTCACTCGGACATGGCCGTTACACTGCGGGCGAGAGCATGAGCGACGTCACCCCCCTCCCCCACCCGTCTGCGACCGTCGTCGAGGTCCGCGGCATCACACGGCGCTACCCGCGCACCGAACACGCGGCGGTCGACGACCTCGACCTCGACGTCGCGCAGGGCGAGATCCTGTGCCTGCTCGGGCCCTCCGGTTGCGGCAAGACCACGCTCCTGCGGCTGATCGCCGGCTTCGAGATGCCCGACGCCGGGCGCGTGCGCATCGCCGGTACCATCGTCGCCGACGCCGACACGTGGATCGAACCCGAACGCCGCCGGATCGGCTTCGTGTTCCAGGACTACGCGCTCTTCCCACACCTCAACGTGCGGCAGAACGTCGCCTTCGGGCTCCGCCAGGGCAGCAAGACCGCCCGCCTGAAGCAGGCCGACGCGGTCCTCGACCTGGTCGGCCTGACCATCTTCGCCGACCGCTATCCGCACCAGCTCTCCGGCGGGCAGCAGCAGCGCGTCGCCCTGGCCCGCGCCCTCGCTCCGGCGCCCGCCGTCATCTTGCTCGACGAGCCCTTCAGCAACCTCGACGCCGCGCTGCGCGGCAGCACCCGCGACGAGGTGCGGCAGATCCTGAAGCGCACGGGGACCACCGCCGTCCTCGTCACGCACGACCAGGAGGAGGCGATGACGTTCGCCGACCGCCTCGCCGTCATGCGCTCGGGCCGCCTCGAGCAGGTCGGCACGCCCGAAGGGGTGTACGAGCGCCCCGCTACGGCCTTCGTCGCCAGCTTCCTGGGCCGCACGAACTTGGTTCGCGGCGAAGGCGACGGCAGCACGGCGCGAACCCCGCTGGGCAACCTGGCGCTCGCGCGCCCTGCACACGGTCAGGTCCTGCTGTCGGTGCGCCCCGAGGCGCTCGGCTTCAGCACCAACGGCACCGGCACCCCAGTTCGGGTGATGCAGCGCGAGTTCAAAGGCCACGACCTCACCTACACCTGCCAACTCGCCGACGGCGAGCGGTTGAAGGTCGTCGTGCAGACCGGGCCCGGTTGCCCCGTGTGCGTGGGGGACGTCGTTCCCGTGGTCATCTGCGGAGCGGCGGTACCGCTCGAAGCCAGCACCGCGTCGCGCCCCCGGGCCTGAGCGGCGCCGAGCGCCAAGGCGTCACTCGGCGGAGAACACCCACGCGTCGAAGGTCGTCACGAACTGGCCCCGTACCGGAACGAACAACACGCGAACCGTGAACGGTGCCGTGAGTTCGAGCGGTCGCCACGCACCGTCGAGCAGCCCGAAGCGCAGCGACCAGCGCTCGACGACGGCATCGGGGTCGGGATCGCGCAGCTCGAGTCGCGCCGTGTCGCCCTCCACGAGCGTCACGTCGTAATCGTCGCACGGTAAGCCGAAGCCGTGGACGCCACCGGCTCCAGCCCCGGCGCCGCCGTCCGGTCGACGCAGACCACGTCGCTCGAGCACGGTCGTCGTCACACCGTCGTCGTCGCGTTGGACGCGCGAGCGCTCATAGGCGACCTCCCGCCCGTCCTGCTCGAGCGTCACGGCGACGACGACCTCGCGGGCGGACGCGAGCGACTCCGGCAGCGCCGCGACCAACGCCTCGCACGTCGGTGGGTCAGGGTTGCCGAACGCGACGGGCGTACACCATACGAGCGCAGCGAAGGTGATCGAAGCGATCCAGCGAGGCATGCCGGTAGCGTACGCGGCCAACGGGCACGAAGGCCGTCGGTCGCGTACGGCGATCGGTAGGGCGCCGCTGTTTGACCCTCCGACACCGGTCCAGTACGGTCGAGGGCGGTGGCATGACCACCGACACCCACGAGGAGAGGAGCCGACGTTGAGCACTGGCGCGAACGTGCCATCCGAGCCGGACCGACCGCCCAGTCCGCGACCCCAACGCCACGACCGTACGGCTCCC
>PWQI01000451.1 GCA_003556805.1 Trueperaceae bacterium
CGGGAGGCGGAGGTGGATATCGTCTTCGGGCGTGGCATCGATCGGGTGGGGGACTTGATCGCGGTGGCGAGCGATCTGGGGGTGGTGCAGAAGAGCGGGAGTTGGTTCAGTCTGGGTGAGTTGCGGTTGGGGCAGGGGAAGGAGAAGGCGGCGGAGTTCGTGGGGCAGGATGCGGGCTTGATGCGCGACCTGCGTGAGCGGGTGCTGGCGGCGTTGGCTGGAGACGCGCCAGGTGCACTCGACGCCGGCGCGCAGGCACGCACTGACGACGGACCCCAGGTCGACACCGATCGTGCCGGGCCCGACCGCGCTCCTGACGAGGTGTGCCTGCCGTTGGGCGTCTGACCCGCGTCGTTCCTCGTTGCAGGGTCCGCGACCGCCTCTCGCTGCGCCATTCCCGCGCCCGTGATGCGATGTGTCGATCTCGCTGCTGCGCGAAGGACGACACGCGACCATGGAGCGGGCGAGAAGTGACACAATCTGAGAGCATGACGGATCCAGAACACCGCGCCTCCCTGGTGGCCCGCTTCGAAGCCATCCCGACCGCTGTCGTGTGCGACGTCTACGACGAGAACAGTTGGGAGCCCCGGGCGCTGTACGCCGAACTTCGCCCACGCACCGCCAGCGGGACGCCGTTGGCCGGCTTCGCCGCGACCATCGTCGGTCGCCAGGAGCGCTTCGAGGGCCCCGACCGCGCCAAGCTCGCTGCTGCAGACGCTCTCCCGCCACAGAGCGTTGCCGTCTGGTCAGGCACAGACGCCGGTCAGTACTGCCTGTTCGGTGACCTGATCGCGGCAACGATGCAGCGACGTGGTTGCCGTGGTGCCGTCGTGGACGGCGGATTGCGCGACGCTGCGGTCATCGGCGGCACCGGCTTCCCGGTCTACGCGCGGTGGTTGAGCCCCGTGCAGGGCTTGGGCCGTTGGCGCGTCACCGAGGTGGACGTTCCTGTCACGATCCGCGCCGCGTACGGACCGCCGGTGATCGTCCGGCCCGGGGACTTCGTGTTGGGTGACGCCGACGGCGTCGTCATCATCGAAGCCGACCGCATCGAGACCGTGTTGGTGCGGGCTGAGGCGATCGTCGGGGCCGAGGCCGAAGCCCGTGAGCGGTCCGCAGAAGGCATGACGGCCCAGGAGATGCTCGAGCGCTTCGGGCACGTCTAGGATCGAGAGCACCGCAGGAGATGATCATGACCACCACTCCGTCGCACCTCGAGCGCGACGTCACGAACGACTTCTCGCTGGTCGTCGCCACCGCCAACGGGACAGGTTCCCAAACTGCCAACCTGACGCTCCTGCGGGCCTTCTTCCACATGGGCATCCCGGTGCACGGGAAGAACATCTTCCCGTCGAACATCCAAGGATTGCCGACGTGGTACCACATCCGCGTCAGCAAGCACGGCTACGTCGCGCGGCGTACATCGGAGGTGCTGGTCGCGTTCAACCAGCGCACTGTCGAAGCCGACCTTCGCGAACTGCCCTCCGGCGGCATGGCAGTGGTCGACATGGGCTTGGCGTGCAGCGTCGAGCGCGACGACATCCACGTCTACCGGGTGCCGGTGAAGACGCTCATGGGTGCGAGCGACCACAAGGGGAAGCTGCGCGACTACCTGGCCAACATGATCTACGTCGGCGTCCTGGCGTATCTCCTCGACATCCCGCTCGCCTCCGTCGAGGCGGCCTTGGGTGCCCAGTTCGGCTCGAAACGCAAGCTCGTCGACACGAACCTGGCGTTGGTGCAGAACGCGCACGCCTGGGCGCAGACGGAACTCGTGAAGACCGACCCGTTCCGCGTTGCCCCCATGGACGCCACGCGCGACCTGCTGCTTATGAGCGGGAACGAGGCTGGGGCGCTCGGAAGCGTCTTCGGTGGCGTGACCGTCGCGCCCTGGTATCCCATCACCCCGTCCACCTCGCTCATCGACGCGCTACGCGACTTCCTGCCCGAGCTGCGCCGCAGCGAGGACGGCGTGCCCACGTACACCGTGATCCAGGCCGAGGACGAGTTGGCGGCGATCGGCATGGTGGTCGGTGCGGGCTTCGGTGGTGCGCGAGCGATGACGGCGACAAGCGGCCCCGGCCTCTCGCTGATGGCCGAGTTCGCTGGTCTCGGTTACTTCGCAGAGATCCCTGGTGTCGTCTGGGACGTGCAGCGCGTGGGTCCCTCGACCGGTCTGCCGACCCGCACCGGCCAGGGCGACCTCGGATTCGTGTACGGCCTCGGCCACGGCGACACCAAGCACGTCGTGCTCTTGCCGTCGTCGATCGAGGAGTGCTTCGAGTTCGGCTGGCGCTCGTTCGACCTGGCCGATCAGCTGCAGACGTTGGTGTTCGTCCTCTCCGATCTCGACCTCGGCATGAACAACTGGATGGGACGTGCCTTCAGCTATCCCGACGAGCCGCTCCAGCGCGGCAAGGTGCTCTCTGCGGACGAGGTGCTCGACCAGGGCTTCGCGCGCTACCTCGACGTGGACGGTGACGGCATCACCTACCGCACCCTGCCGGGCACGGAGGTGCCGGGTGCCGCCTACTTCGCGCGTGGCACCGGTCACGATGCCTACGCCGTCTATAGCGAGCGGTCCGAGGACTGGGTCGAGAACACCGACCGCTTGGCGCGGAAGTTCGAGACGGCCCGAGGCTACGTTCCTCGTGCCGTCGACGAGCGCGTAGATGGCGCGAGCGTCGGGGTGATTGCGTTCGGATCCACACGCTACGCCATCGAGGAGGCGCGCGACGCCCTGGCTATCGAGGGGAGGGCCTTCTCCAGTCTGCGGTTGCGTGCCCTGCCCTGCGGTGAAGAGGTGCGAAGGTTCATCGAGGCGCACGAGCGGGTGGTGGTGATCGAGATGAACCGTGACGGGCAGCTCGCCAGCATCCTCCGTGCCGAGTACCCCGATCTGGCGCCGCGCGTCGCCAGTGTCGCCTACCTCGATGGGATGCCCTTCACCGCCGACTTCGTGATGCGGCGCCTCGAGCCCTTCCTCGCGCCCGTGGCCCTGGAGGTGGCCTGACATGGATCGACCGCGCACTATTGCGAGCAACAGCGTCGGACTGTCGCGGGCCGACTACGGTGGCAATCCCAGTAGCCTCTGCAAGGGGTGTGGTCACAACTCGATCGCGAGCCAGATCATCCAGGTCGCGTTCGAGCTCTCGCTGCGACCGTTCGAGGTGCTCAAGTTCTCGGGCATCGGTTGCTCGAGCAAGTCACCGGCATACTTTCTCGGCGCGTCCCACGGGTTCAACGCGCTGCACGGCCGTATGTCGTCGGTGGCGCAAGGGGCGCTCGTCGCCAACCATCGCCTGCGCGCGATCGGCGTCAGCGGCGATGGTGACACCGGTTCGATCGGCCTCGGCGGCTTCAAGCACTTGCTGCGGCGGAACACCCGCATGGTCTACGTGATCGAGAACAACGGCGTGTACGGGCTCACCAAGGGGCAGTTCTCGGCCACGGCCGACGAGGGCCTGGAGCTCAAGTACGCAGGCCTGAACGATCTGCCGCCCATCGACCTGTGCCAGGAGGCGATCGCGGCAGAATGCGGCTTCGTGGCACGCAGCTTCGCCGGTGACGCAAAGCAGGTACGCGAGCTGCTCAAGGCTGCGTTCAGTCACCGTGGCACGGCTGTTCTGGACATTATCAGCCCGTGCGTGGCTTTCAACAACCAAGACGACAGCCCCAAGAGTTACGCCTATGGTCGCCACCACGAGCGCCCCCTGCACGAGCTCGGCTACATCCCGCTGGCCGACGAGATCGTGATCGGTGAGACAGACCCGGGTGAGCTCACGCTGGTCGAGCTGCATGACGGCTCGCGTCTGAAGCTGCGCAAGGTGGAGGAGTCGCACGACCCCACCGATCGCGAGGCCGCGATGGTCCGGCTGATGCAGGCCGAGCGGCGTCAGGAGTTCATCACCGGCCTCCTCTTCTACGATGCCTCGCGCCCCTCGTACGCTGAGGCCGCCCGCCTTCCTGAGACGCCGCTGTCGATGCTGCCCGACAGTGCCTTGCGACCGCCGCCCGAGGCGCTCGAGCGTACGCTGCAGCGCTACCGCTAGGTCGGGGGTCCGCGCCTCGTGCGGCTCGGTGTCGTGCCGGAGACACCGGTCGAGTGGCTGGCTCTGCGCTTCGGTCGGATCCCTACCCCGTTGGTCGATACGCACCTAGCCGTCGCGTGGGGTCGCACGTTGCTGGTCGCCACGCGCACGGGCGTGTTCGATGCGTTGGCGAGGAAACCCGCGTCCGCGGCCGAGGTAGCAGCCGCGTGTGGCACGGCGGCCGCGCCGACGCGGCGGTTGCTCGATGCCCTCACCGGCATGGGGACCTTGCTGCCCGCCGGTCGCGAGCACTACCGACTCGGGCGGGGGGCGCGTCGCTGGTTGGTGCGTGGTTCACCCGACGAGGTGATCGACAAGGTTCTGTTCGCGTATGACGAATGGCGTTTCGTGGAGCACTACGAGCAGTACCTGCACAGTGGCGAGCCGCTCGGGATGCACGCGTTGTTGAGCGACGGCCTGGGCCCAGACCCGGCACCGCCCGAACCGGTCCGCGACCCTGATGCGTACGATCGCTACCAGCGCGGCTTGCACGCGTTGGCGGGCGTATCGAGCGATGAGGTGGCGCGCCGCACCCCGGTCCCGCGGGGAGCCCGGCGGTTGCTCGACATCGGTGGTGCACACGGGCGTTTCGCCGCAGCGCTCCTGCGGCGCCACCAGCATCTGCAGGGGACGGTGCTCGACCTGGCGCCGGCCGTGGCCGCGTCCGCGACGTTGCTGGCCCGCGAAGGGCTGGGGTCGCGCTTGCGGCACCGCGTCGGGGACGCGCTCGAGGTGGATCTCGGCGAGGGCACCTGGGATGTGGTGCTGGCGTCGCAGTTCACGCATCATCTGGACGAGGAGACGAACCGCGAACTGGCTCGGCGCGTGGCTCGGGCGCTGCGACCGGGCGGCGTGTACGTGATCCAGGACCTCGTGCGGCCGGCCACCCCGCAAGAGGCGCGACGGCTGCGGTTGGGGGCGCTCCTCGACCTCTACTTCGCCGCCAGCAGCGGCGCGGGAACCTCGACGCTGACGGCGATGGTGGCCTGGCTGACGCAGGCCGGCCTGGTCCCGCAGCGACCGCGCTGGCTGCGGACCCTTCCCGGCATGGCGCAGGTGATCGGTCGGCGGCGCCCGTAGCACACGCGACCACGCCGCGTCAGCCAGGGTGTCGTCAGGTTTCGGGCGCAGAGGTGCGTGCAACGTGCCGGTGGGTGCCCGCCGGCCTCGTCCGGATCACTGGGCCGTCGCGATAACGGCCGTTGGACCTGGTTCCGCGTGGATTGTATGCATGATACAATGCTGGGGGCGATGTCGTGTCGCCACGGAGGTCGACCATGCGAGGACCGTTCGTCAACGAGTCATTCACGGATTTTGCGGTGCCTGAGAATCGTGAGCGGATGCTGGCCGCGCTCGATGCGGTCGAGGCGGATCTCGGTAGGGATTATCCGATCGTGGTGGGTGGTGAGCGTCGCGTCACCGGCGGGTGGATCAAGTCGCGTAATCCGGGCGCGTTGCAGCAGCTGGTGGGTCGCGTCGCCAAGGCTGGGAGGCAGGATGCCCTCGACGCTATCGAGGCGGCCGAGCGGGCGTTCAGGTCGTGGTCGCGCATGAGCCCTGAGGGCCGCGCTTCGGTGTGTTTCAAGATGGCTGGCATCGTGCGGCAGCGGCGTTATGAGTTGGCCGCCTGGATGGTCTACGAGCTCGACAAGATGTGGGACGAGGCCGAGGGCGAGGTGTGTGAGGCTATCGACATGCTCGAGTGGAACGGCCGCGAGGTGCTGCGGTTGGCTGGCCCGGCGCCGCTCGCGAGCTTGCCCGACGAGGCCAACCGGCTCGTCTACCAGGGTATCGGCGTGGGCGTGGTCATCCCGCCGTGGAACTTCCCGTGTGCGATCTACACCAACATGGTCATGGCGTCGGTGGTGGCAGGGAATGCGGTGATCGTCAAGCCCGCGAGCAATACGCCGGTGATTGGCTACAAGATGTTCGAGATCATGGAGCAAGCCGGCGTGCCCGCGGGCGTGGTCAACTTCCTGCCCGGCAGCGGCGGTGAGATCGGCGACCTGCTGGTCGATCACGTCAAGACCCGCTTCGTGGCCTTCACGGGTTCGAAG
>PWQI01000131.1 GCA_003556805.1 Trueperaceae bacterium
ACGGGGAGCGAGACGGGCGTGGCGTCGGCCGGAGCGTGTGGCCCGCACGCCTCCGCGGCGCTGGGCGTCGGGTCGAGCGGCGGGCCCGTCCTGGGTGCCCACAACGCGTACACGGTGAGCAGGACCGAGATCGCCAGCAGCGAGCCGCCGAGGCGGCGCCGGACGCTGCGCTGCGCCTGCCAGGCGGCCCGCTCGCCGGCGTCGCGCGAGGCGCGCAGGTCGTCCTGGTCGGTCGATGGAGGCGGTCGGCCGGACACGGGCCACGCTACCAGGGCGGCGCTCGGGCGGGCTCGGCGCCTGGGCCGTAGCCGCGGACGCCTGGGCGCCGGCCGAGTCGATCGGTTGATACACCAGATACGTGTACGAAGATGTACGTTATGAGCATGCCGCGAGTCCGTACGAACCTCGAACTCGAAGACGACCACGTCCGCGTGATCATGCGGCGTTACGGCGTGCGGACCAAGACCGAGGCCGTCGACCTCGCGCTGCGCCATCTCGCCGGTCAACCGCTCAGCACGCGCGAGGCGCTCGCCCTGCGGGGGGCTGGCTTGATCGACGAGCTGCCCGGGGACGAGACACCCATGCCATCGCGATGATCCTGGTCGACAGCTCGGCCTGGATCGAGTTCGACCGCGCCAGCGGCAGCGCGACCGACCGGTGCCTGAGCGAACTGATCGAACGGGGCGGCCCGATCGCGGTGACGGAGCCGGTGCTGATGGAGGTCACGGCGGGCGCGCGCAGCGACGACGCCGCCGCGCGGCTCCGCGACCACCTCGTCGGGTACCGCTGGCTCGGCGTCGACGCGGCGGCCGATTTCGACGCGGCGGCCCGCATCTACAGGCGCTGCCGCCGCGTCGGCGTGACGCCACGTGGGATGGTCGACTGCCTGATCGTAGCGGTGGCGTGGCGAACCGGGGCCTCCCTGCTCGCACGCGACGCCGACATCGAGCGCATCGCCGCGGTGATGGGCGTTGCCGTCGAGCGAGTCGAGCCCGAGGCCGCGGACACGTGAGAGCCGCCTGGCGAGGCGCTACACTCGCCCCATGACGGCTCCAGCGCGCTTCACCTCGCGCCGCGTGCAGGCCATGCCCGGCAGCGTGTTCGCGGCGATGGACGCTGCCAAGTCCGACGCCCGCCGCAGCGGCCTCGACGTCATCGACCTGTCGATCGGTGCCTCCGACCTCCAGCCCCCGGCCGTGGCGCTCGACACGCTCCGCGCCGCGGTGCACGACCCGGCCACGCACGCCTACTGCCTCCACAGCGGGACGGCGCCGTTGCGCGAGGCCGTCGCCGACTGGTTCGAACGCCGCTTCGCGCTGCGCGTCGACCCGGAGACCCAGGTGCTGCCCCTCATCGGCGCGCAGGAGGGCTTCGCCCACCTGCTGCTCGCCTGCGCCGACCCGGGCGACGCCGTCTTGCTGCCCGACCCCGCCTACCCCTCGTACTTCGGGGCCGTCGCGGCGGCCGGTCTCGACACGGTCTCGCTGCCGCTGCGCGCCGAGCGCGGCTTCCTCCCGGACCTCGGGCTGATCGACGCCGCCGACGCCGCCCGTGCCCGGGCGCTGGTGCTCTCGTACCCCAACAACCCCACGGCAGGCGTCGCCACGCCCGAGTTCTTCGACGAGGCGCTGCGCTTCGCCGAGCGGCACGACCTGCTGCTCATCCACGACTTCCCCTACGTCGACCTGGTCGACGACGTCGCCGACGCGCCCTCGGTGTTGACGCGGCCGGGCGCGCTGGATCGAGCCGTGGAGATCTACTCCGCCTCGAAGAGCTTCCACATGGGCGGGTTCCGGCTCGGCTGGGCCATCGGCCAGGCCGACGCGTTGGCCGCGCTGGCGCGCCTGAAGGGCGCCGTCGACTTCAACCAGTACCTCGGCATCCAGCGCGCGGTGGCAGCCGCGCTGCGCGAGCCCGACGAGGCGCGGCGAGCCGATGCCGCGACGTTCACGGAGCGGCGCGAGGTGCTGGTCGAGTCGATGGCGGCGATCTCGTGGCACGCCCCGATGCCGCGCGCCAGCATGTACGTGTGGGCAGCGCTGCCCGCGGGCCGACGCGACTCCGTGGCGTTCGCCGAGGGTCTGGCCCGCACGACCGGCGTGGCGCTCGCGCCCGGCGTGGCGTTCGGCCCGTCCGGCGAGGGCTACGTACGCTTCGCGCTGGTCAGGGGTCCGGAGGCGTTGCGCCAGGCGGTCGCTCGGATCCGGGCGTACCTGGACTGATGCCGCCGCCTGGGCGCAGGCGGCCGCCGCCGCCCGCGACACCGGGGCGCGCCGCGCCGCGCGGACCGCGACCGCCCAGGCTGAAACCGTGCAGGTTCACGGCCACGTGCGCGATCAGCGCCGGCCACAGGCTGCCGGTCGCGACGGTCACGGCCCCGAACACCAGGGCGGCCACGCCCGTGTAGGCGGTGTACGCCCAGCCGCTCCTGCCCGCCGGGTGCAGCAGCATGAACACCAGCGCCTGCCACCACACCCCGACCGTGGGGAGCAACCAGCCACGGAAGAACAACTCCTCGGACACCCCCGACACCAGCGCCGCCGCGAGGGCCGCGCCGGGTGAGAGGCGCAGGTCGCGCACCAGCCGCTCCAGGCGCCGACTCGTGCGCCTGAAGCTGGGCACGGTTCGCTCGAGCAGCGCGGCCCCCGCCAGCAGCGCCACGGCCGTCACCACCCCGACGCCGACCAGGCCGGGCCAGGCCAGCCGCGGCTCGCTCGGCTCCGGCGGCCACACCCACCATCCGGCGGCGGTCAGGGTCAACAGGGCGAGGCTGGGCAACAGGAGGGTGAGCCGCCGGTCCACTCAGCGTCCTTCCGCAGCGGGGTCGCCGTCGTCAGGGACGGCCTCGGCCGGTTCGTGCCCGTCCGCGGCGGCGGCCGTGACGGGCCAGCCCTGCGCCGCCGCCATGCGCCGCAGGTAGGCCTCGGCCTCGTCCGGCGTCGCGACCTCACCGAGGGCGCGGGCCTCGGCCACCGCGGCCAGCGCGACGCCGACGGTGGGTCCGGCCGGCAGGCCCAGCCGGCGCATCACCTCGAACCCGTCGAGCAGCGGCGCGCTCGGCGCCGGCTCGTCCTCGAGCCGACGGATGACCTCCGCCAGCGCCAGGCGGTAGCGCCGCCGGCCGGCCGCGGAGGCCAGCCGCCCGCGGGCCGCCTCGCGATCGGCCACCATCAGGCGCAACAGGTCGGGGAGCAGCGGTCGCAGCCGGTGGACGAAGCGCCGCGCGGCCTTCTCGCCGCGTGGCAGCGGCCGCATGTGCGCGGCCACCAGCGCCGCGGCGCGCGCCGCGACCGCCTGCGGTCGTCGCAGCCGCGTCAGCGCCCGCTGTGCGACCTCGGCTCCGACGGCGTCGTGGCCATGGAAGCGGGGGCGATCGCCCTCGTCGTGCGCGTGTGTGAGCGGCTTCCCCACGTCGTGCAGCAGGGTCGCCCAGCGCAGCGCCGCGTCGGCCTCCGGGAAGGCGTCGACCAGCCGCTGCAACGCCTCGAGTTGATGCTGCAACACGTCGAGGTGGTGCAGCCCCCCTTGCTCGACGCCGCGGCCCGCCGTCAGCTCGGGCAGGACGGGGTCGAGCAGGCCGAGGCCCTCGAGCGCCGCGAAGGCCTGGCCCGCGGCCGCACAGGCGAGGCAGGCGCTCAACTCCGCTGCGACGCGCTCGGTCGCCGGCAGTGGTCGCGATCCGCTCTGCAGCTCGCCGGCCAGCGCTTCGATCGCCTGCGCGCTCGCGTCGTCCAGGCGGAAGCCGAGCTGCGCCGCGATGCGGACCGCGCGCCAGGCCCGCAGCGGATCGTCGCGCAGCGCGCGCTCGCTCGCGAGCCGCACCACGCCGGCGGCCAGATCGCTGCGACCGCCGGTGGGGTCGATCACGCGACCATCGGGCAGAGCCGCCATCGCGTTGATCGTGAGGTCGCGCCGGCGCAGGTCGCGCTCGAGCACCGCCGGGTCGAGCGGATCGGGGCGGGGCGCGCCCGCCTCGGCCTCCGGGGCGATGAGGTCCCAGTGGCGGCCGTCGACGACGACGCGCCAGTGGCCGCGCGCTGGATCGAGCGCCACCACGCTGCCGGACAGCCGGTGCGCGAGCGCCTCGGCGCGCTCGTGCGGCTCCTGGACCAGCCAGTCGAGATCGGTCAACGGTCGTCCCAGGAGCTGGTCGCGCACCGCGCCGCCCACCAGCACCGCGTCCGCCAGCGGACCATCGGCCGTGGCCAGGTCGCTGCCGTCTGGCGCGGTCGTACACTGCGCCATGTCGATGCGCACGGAGCGCGGGCGGCGGAAGGCGCCGAACATGACGTCCACGGTACCCGCGCCGGCCACCGGTGTGGGTGCGGGCCACGGCGGTGGAGCGCTGCGCGTCGGGCTCACCGGTCCGATGGGTGCGGGCAAGTCGACGGTCGCGGCGGCGTTGGCGCGGCGCGGCGCGGCCGTGATCGACGCGGACGAGCTGGCGCGCCGGGCGACCGACGACCCGGAGGTCCTGGCGCGCATCGCGTGCGAGCTGGGCCAGCACCTCGTCGTCGACGGCCGGCTCGACCGCGGCGCGACGGCGCGCGTGGTGTTCGGTGACGACAGCGCCAGGGCGGCGCTCGAGTCGATCGTGCACCCGTGGGTGCGCGCCGCAGCAGCGGCGCAGGAGGCTGCCCTGGCGGCACGGCCGGTGCCGCCGGTTATGGTCGTCCACGACGTGCCGCTGCTCTTCGAGAGCGGCCTCGACGCCGGCATGGACGCGAACGTGCTCGTCGACGCGCCGGCGCCGGTGCGCGCGGCGCGCGTCGCGGCTCGCGGCGGCAACGCCGCCGGCGTGGCGGCTCGCGACGCCGCGCAGCGACCGATCGCCGAGAAGCGTGCACGCGCCGACTTCCTGATCGACAACGACGCTGACGAAACCGCGCTGGAGCGTGAAGTCGCCCTCCTCTGGGCGAGCCTCAGAATGCTACGCTCATGAAAAGCTCATCGTCGCTCGGCCGGCCGGCGCGCGCCTCGGGTCGCGGAGGCGGCCCTGGGAGGGAGATTGAATGAGGAACCATCGAGGCAACGCCTTCGTCCTCGTGCTCGCGCTGCTGTTCGCCCTCGGTGGCGGCCTGCTCGCCTGGCTGGTCCAGACGGACTACGGCGCCGTGCGCGTCGACCAGGTCCGCTTCGCTGCGAGCGATGGCCGTGTCGTGAACGCTCGGCTCTACCGGCCCGCGCTCGCCACGGCCGACGCGCCCGCGCCGGCCGTGCTCGCTGTGCACGGCTACATCAACAGCGAGGGGACGCAGGCGCCGTACGCGATCGAGCTGTCGCGCCGCGGCTACGTCGTGCTCTCCATCGACCAGCCCGGGCACGGGTACTCCGATGCGCCCGCCTTCGCAGGCGGCTTCGGTGGCATCGACGGCCTCGCCTACCTCCGCTCCCTGCCGTTCGTCGACCTCGACCAGGTCGTGCTCTCAGGCCACTCCATGGGTGGTTGGGCGGCGATCATCGCGGCCGCGGTGAACCCCGACGGTTACACCTCGGTGATCGTCTCGGGCTCGTCGACGGGCACCTTCGGGGCACCCGACGGCACGCCGACCTTCCCGCGCAACCTCGGCCTCGTGTTCGGCGCCTACGACGAGTTCTCGCAGTTGATGTGGGGCAGCGCCACCGGCGAGGGCATCGTGCAGACCGCCAAGCTGCAGGCGCTCTTCGACACCGAAGCCCCGGTGGTGCCCGGCACCACGTACGGCTCGATCGCCGACGGCACGGCGCGCTGGCTCGCCATGCCGACGCAGAACCACCCGATGAACCACATCACCACCGCCGGCGTCGCCCCGGTGATCGACTGGGTGCAGCGCACCACGACCGCGCCGTTCCCGCTGCCGCCCGAGGACCAGGTGTGGATGTGGCGCGAGGCCGGCACGGGCCTCGGCCTGCTCGGCTTCATCTTCGCGCTCTTCGGCCTGAGCAGCACGTTCCTCGGCTCGCCCGCCTTCGCCAGCCTGCGCCTGCGCGTGCCACCCGCCGCCGGTCTGTCGGGCTTCGGCTGGTGGCTCGGCGCCGCCGTCGCGACCGCCATCCCGGCGCTCACCTACTTCTGGGCGACCGAGCAGGCGGCGGAACTGCTGCCTGCATCAC
>PWQI01000139.1 GCA_003556805.1 Trueperaceae bacterium
CCTCGTTCATCCCCGCCGCCAGGCAGGTGTGGCGGTCGCTCTCGAGCACGCTGGCGGTCATGGCGATCACCGGCACGTCGCGCAGCGCCGGGTCGGCGCGCATGCGCTTGGTGGCGGTGATGCCGTCCATCACCGGCATCTGCACGTCCATGAGCACGATGTCGAAGCGCTCCCGGCGCAGCACCTCGAGCGCCTGGAGCCCGTCGTGCGCGAACGCAGGCGTCAGCCCCAGGCCGGCGAGCAGGCCTGCGGCGACCTCGCGGTTGAGGGCGTTGTCTTCCACGACGAGCACGCGCAGCGCCGGATCGAGCTCGGCGTCGCCCGGCACTGGCGTCGCCGGACTCGGGCTGCGCGACGGCGTCGCGTCCGATATCGGCGCGAAACGCGCGGTGAACCAGAAGGTCGAGCCGACGCCGGGGACGCTCTCCACGCCGATCTCGCCGCCCATCAGGTGCACCAGGCGCCTGCAGATCGCGAGCCCCAGGCCCGTCCCGCCGTAGCGCCGGGTGATGCTGGCGTCGGCTTGAGCGAAGGCGGCGAACAAGCGCTGTCGCTCGTCGCTCGAGAGCCCGATGCCGGTGTCGCGGACCGCGAAGCGGAGCACGGCGTCAGCGGTCTCGTCGGCGAGTCGCTCGACGCGCACCGCGACCTCGCCCTCGTCGGTGAACTTCACGGCGTTGGTCACCAGGTTCACGAGCACTTGGCGGAGCCGCAACGCGTCGCCTTCGACCAGCGCCGGGACGTCGGGCTCGACCTCGACGCGGAGCGCCAGACCCTTGTCGGCACAGGCCGTCGCGAGCAGGGTCGACACGGTGTCGAGGACCTGCGTGACGCTCAGCTCGCCGCGCTCGAGCACCACCTTGTCGGCCTCGAGCTTCGAGACGTCGAGCACGTCGTCGATGATGCCGAGCAGGTGCTTGGCGGACAACTCGATCTTCTCGAGGTAGTCGCGCTGCCGGGGATCGAGGTCGGTGGCGAGCGCGAGGCGGTTCATGCCGAGCACGGCGTTCATGGGCGTGCGGATCTCGTGGCTCATCGTGGCCAGGAAGCGGGCCTTGGCGTCGCTCGCCTCGCGTGCCTCGGCCGTGCTGCGCTGGAGCGCTTCGTTGCTCGCTTGCAGCCCGGCGACGAGCTCCTCGCGCGAGCGGGCCGCCAGCACGGCGCGGGCGCGCTGCGGCGCGAGCTCGTCCACCTGATGGGGCAGGGGGTAGGCGAGCGCGACACGCGCGGCGCCGTCTCGGTAGCCCGCGGACGCGAGCGCAGCCGGTCGCCGTGAGGCTGGCCGCGCCGTCGCGGACTCGGGGTTCCACGCGAACGCGAAGCGCAGCGTGAGGCCGCCAGGTCGAGGCTGCAGCACGATCGTGAGGCGCGCCGGGTCGAGCAGCGCTTCCAGCCAGCGCGTCACATCCGAGACCTCGGCCGCGACGCGTGTCGCGAGGTCGCGACCGCCGCCCAGGCTGCGGACGACGTCGAACGCCTTGCGACGCACGCGCACGCGCGCCCCGGCCTCGAGGGCGAGGGAGCCGAGGGTCGGCGTGTCGGATACGGCCGCGCGGCGCGCGCTGTCGACGCTCACGACCGCCACCGCAGGAGCAGGCACGCGGCGTCGTCGTGGCCCTTGGCGTGGCGTTCCACGAGCCGCTGTGCGAGCGGTTCGACGTCGCCGTCGTCGGCGCCGAACTCGCGCGCCAACACCTCGGGGAGCCCGTCGGTCCACAGCGCGACGAGATCGCCGCGCTCGAGTTGGGTGCGCTGGACGAAGGGCGTGGGCCAGCGCCTGCCGAGCACGCCGTCGCGCGCGACGCCCGTGAAGCGCCGTCGTCCGACGGCCGCGGCGCGCACGTTGCCGACCGCTAGGTAGCGCAGCTCGCAGCGCTCGGTGTCGAGCAGCGCGAGGCCCACTGCGGCTCCGACCGTGCCGACGCTCACCTCGTGCAGGTCGTGCAGCAGGGCCACGACGTCGAACGGATCCGGCGTCGTGGCGAAGGTACTGCGCACGCGCGCGGTGAGGGTGTCCGCGAGTGCGGCCGCGACCCTGCCGTGGCCCGTGGCGTCGACGATGGCGAGCAGGACGAGCGCGTCGCGCTCGGCGATCACCACCGCGTCACCACCGCTGCGTTGGCCCGCGCGCTGCCGAAGCGCCGCCGCGGCCGACCAGCGTTCGCGCGCCGCTCGCACGCGAACGGGTGCCGCGGCGGCCGGTACGGATCCCGGGTGCACGGCGCGAGCGGCGCTGCGACCACCGGCTGCAGCGCGCAGTGGCGCGAGGTCGGTGGTGCCGATGGCGTCGTCGTTCGACGCGCGCCCGCGCAGCCGTTTGCGTGCGCGCACGGTGGCGCCACCGCCGGGCGTGACGGTGATGTCGAGCTCGTCCGACATGCGACGCACCCCGGGAAGGCCGAGGCCGAGCGTGCGGCCGCTGCTGTAGTGGTCGGTCAGCGCGAGCGCCACGTCGGCGATACCGGGTCCGGCGTCGCTGACGGTGACCTCGACGTCGATGGCGGTGCCGCGGCGGACGCGGCGCATCTCGACCGATCCGCTCCCTGCGTACTTGAGCACGTTGGATCCGAGCTCGCTCACGATGGTCGCGATCACCGAGCGCTCGAGGTCGGTCGCGCCGTAGAGCAGGGCCGAGCGCTGACAGCGCAGCACCGCCACCTGCAGGTCGAGTGCGCGCTCGAGTTCGAAGCGCTCCCCGTCGACGTCGTTCACGTGCTCGACCCGCTCTCGTCGGCGTCGGGCGCTGCCAGCGCCGTCGCCTCTCTGTCGACCTGGGCGCGGACGGCGCCGAGCGCCACGAGCGCGTCATCGAGGGTGGCGTAGGCGCGCACCCCACGCGTGTCGACACCAGCCTCGATCAGGTAGGCGACGATCCCCGCCGACAGGCCCACCAACAGCGGACGGGCGCCGAGCAAGGTGGCGGTGCGCGCGACGAGCGTGAGCTGCCTGAAGTCCTCGGCGTCGATCAGCTCGAGCCCCGACGCCTCGAGCACCAGGGCGCGCGAGCGGCTTCGGCGCAGCGTGTCGAGCACCTCGCCGCGCAGCGCGCGCAGCGTTGCATCGTCGAGCTCGCGCGGCAGCGTCACGACCAGCGCCGGCCCGACGCGCGTGGCGACGGGCCCGTCGCCGGCGCCGTCCTCAGACCACTCGCTCGTCACGCCGCATCACCCGCGAGCGGCGCCGGGGCGACGCACTCGATCGCCGTCGCCGACGAGGTCGAGGGCGATCTCGAAGGCGTCGCGCAGCGTCGCGGTGGGGCGGATCTCGCCGATGTCGACGCCGAGCTCGACCATCGTGAACGCGATCTCGGGCGAGATGCCCGACACGATCGCCTCGCAGCCCATCAGCCGCGTCGCTTGCGTGATCTTGACGAGCTGGTTGGCGACCGCCGTGTCGACGGTGCGGACGCCGCTGATGTCGAGCATGAACACCTTCGTGCGGGTCTGGGAGATCATCGCGAGCGTCTTCGTCATGATCTCCTGCGTGCGGCTCGAGTCGAGCACGCCCATGAGCGGCAGCAGCAAGATGCCCTCCCAGATCGGCGTGACGGGCGTCGCCTGCTCCAAGAGCGCCTCGCTGCGGGCCTCGAGCAGCGCGTTCTCCTCGGCCGCGTGCTCGGCCGCCGCGCGTTGGGTGGCGTGGATCTGGTCGAGCACCAGGTAGGTGTCGAGGAAGATCAGCTTCTGCACGGCCGTGCGCATGACCGCGAGCCGCTCTGGGGGCGCCTCGATGCGCTCCAGGCGCTCGACCAGGAGCTGGTCCGACATGAACATGCCGGCCATGTAGATCACGTTGGGCAGGTCGATGCGGCCGTGGACAGCGCCAACGTGCCGGCGGGCCGCCAGGTAGGCGTCGTCGACCTCGGCCGCGAAGAAGCTCGTCCAGTGCCGGACCTGTTGCTCCTGCACGTGCGCGAGCAGTTCGTCGGCGTGGCCGAAGAAGAGTTCGAACTCCTCGTGCGTTCGCAGCCAGGCGTACCAGTCATGCACGAAGGCGTCGATCTGGGGGACCAGGTGCGTCCCGGCCTCGCGCACGAGGGCGAGGTCGTGGTCGCGGATGTCGAACTTGGCAAGCGCTGTGGCTCGGTCGATGGCGGCTGGCATGGCGGCACCTCGGATGCATCGCCGGGGGCCGTGACACGGTACGAGGCGACCGCAGCGACCCCGGCGCCGATGCGGTGTTGACTCGACGCATCGTACGTCGCCGCGGACCGTACGGGTGTGCCTTCGCGTCCCTCGCGCAAGGGACGCCCGTCCCGAGACGGGAGCGGCGTGGCGAACGCCTATACTGGACGCATTACGACGCTGCGCCGGTGTATGCCATGAGAGACGTCCTCCGCTTCCTCGCCGCCTGGGCCCTGGTCCACGAGAGCGCCGACGAGGGTTGGCGCGCCGCCGTGACGCGCGGGGCGGGCCTGTCCCCGGGCGACTTGGAGCGTGGACCGGACGACTTCGTCGACGGCCTCGCCGCGCTGGTCGATGCGGAGAAGGAGCGACTGAAGCACGAGTTGGCTGCCGATGGCGCAGGCGTGGCACCGACCGAAGGTGCCAGCGATCGCCGCGACGCCGACCTGACGGCCGCGCTCGAGGCAGTCCGCTTCGACCTGGCGGAGCTGCGCGGTCGCATCGAGAGCCTGCAGACGAGCGTCGACGCTCTGCACGCCGAGCGCGACGACTGAGCATGTCGGCCCGCGGCCGCGCCATCGCCGCCGTGGCGTTGCGTTCCGGCGCGAGCGCCGCCTGGCGCTCCGGCCTCGGGCTGCGCCCGCGCGCCGAGCGCCGTCGCGCCGTCGCGAGGGCGCTCCGCCTCGCCTGTGAGGCGTTGGGGCCGACGTTCATCAAACTCGGGCAGCTCGCGTCGGTCCGCCCCGACCTGGTGACGCCCGAGATGGTCTTCGAGCTCGAGCGGCTCCAAGACCGCGTGCCCGCCGTGCCCGTCGACGCGATCCGTGACGTGATCAGGCGCGAACTCGGCGCCGCCCCCGAGCACCTGTTCGCCTCGTTCGATCCTGAGCCGATCGCGACGGCGTCGATCGCGCAGGTGCACGAGGCGACGTTGGCCGCTCCGTACCGCAGCGTGAACGGCCGGCTCCTCGGGGCTGGTGCGCGCGTCGCCGTGAAGGTGGTGCGACCCGGCGTCGCTCGCCTCATCGCCGACGACCTCGCCGTGGCGCGCCGCTGGGCCGAGCGCGCGGAGCGGATGAGGTGGCTGGCCCGCTGGGGCCCGAACGCGCTCCTGCGCGAGTTCGAGTCCAGCCTGGCTCGCGAACTCGACCTGCGCGTCGAGGGACGTGTCGGGGATCGCTTCGCGTTCGACTTCGCCGACGATCCGCTGGTGATGGTCCCCGCGGTCGTGTGGACGCACACCACGCGGAGCGTGCTCACCAGCGAGTTCGTCGACGGCTGGCTCCTCTCCGAGCTCGGCGAGGCGGAGCGAGCGGGCATCGACGCTCGCGCGCTCGCCACGCACGGCGCGGAGGTGTTCATGCGCCAGGTGCTGGTGTTCGGTCGCTACCACGCCGACCTGCACCCGGCGAACCTGATCGTGACGCGCGACGGCCGCATCGGCTACATCGACTTCGGCATCGCGGGGCGCACGACACCGCCGCAACGCGAGGCGATCGCCCAGGTGCTCGTCGCCACCGCGTACGGCGACGCCGACCGTGCCCTGCGCGCCTCGCGCGCGTTGGGGCTCGAGGTGCCCGAGGCGGTCGAACCCGCGCTGCGCCGCGGCGTCGCGCGGCTGATGCGGGCCCACCTGGCGCGCTCACCGGCCGACGTGCGCGGCTTCGTGACCGGCTTCCTCGGGTTGTTGGCCGAGCATCGGATCGCGATCCCGGAGGGCTACGGCATGCTGGTGAAGGCGCTCGTGACCGTCGAGGGCGTCGCCCGAGCGATCGATCCCGACATCGACCTGATCGAGGCGTCGAAGCCGTTCACGACGCGCCTGGTCGCCGAACAGCTGCTGCGGCCGGAGCGGCTGCGTGAGCGGCTGCCGGCGGCGCTCCGCGCTGCGCTGGCGGAGCTCATGGCGTGACCGGCTCGGGGCGTCGGTCCGTCACGCGGACCAGCACCGCTCCCTCGTCGTCGCCCGGCGGCTCGAACCACGTCTCGAACAGGTCGAGCATCTCGGTCGTCACGAGGTAGCTGCCGCTGGGTCGCTCGACGTTTCGCGCGGCCAAGCGGCGCTCGAGGACCGAGCGGGGCGCCTCGAGGTAGACCAGCCACGGCGTGGCCCCCGCCGCGCGCACGCGTTCGGCGGACGCCTGGCGTCCGGCGCGCGTCCAGTGGCCCCAGTCGAGCACCACGTGCGCGCCGAGGGCGAGTGCCTGCTCGGCCGTGTCCCAGGCGATGCTCGTCAGTTGCGCGAGGCGCCAGTCATGGATCTCACGCGGCATGTGCTCGCCGAAGAGCGCGATCATCCACTCGTCGACCGTGAAGCGCAGCGCGGGGAGTTCGCGCTCGAGCGTGTGCGCGAGGTGTGTCTTGCCGCTCCCCGTGAGGCCGCAGAGCAGGACCACCGAGGGCCCTGCCGTGGCCCGGACGCGCTCGACCACAGCGCGCGCGTCCGGTGCCAGTGCGTCGTCGTCAGTCATCGAGCGTGCCGCGCACGTACTCGCGCAGCCACGTCAGTGCCGGGCGCTCCTCGTCGAACCAGTCGAGCAGGTATGCGTTGGTCTTCCAGATCCGGCCGGCCCGGTATCCCCAGAGCGTGACGCCGGCGACGGCCTCGTGCTCCCACAGCACCGGGAACATGCGCTGGTACATCGCCAGCTGTTGCTCGTCGTCGGATGATTCGAGCTCGAGCTCGGAGACGTAGATCGGCAGGCCGAGCTCGGCGAGGGCGTCGAGGTTCGTGCGGATCACGGCCGGGTTGGCGTGCTCGAGCCCGTGCGCCTGGACGCCGATGCCGTCGATCAGGCCGCGCTCTTGCAGGATGCCGACGAGCTCGGCGTAGCGCACGCGGTTCATCTCGCAGCAAAGGATGTTGTACTCGTTGATGAGCAGCGTCGCCTCGGGCAGCGCCTCGCGGGCGCGCTCGAACGACCACACCACCCAGTCCCAGCCCGTCTCGCCGGCCCCGCCGATCGCCTCGGCGTACGACGGCGGCGCGTGCAGCGGCTCGTTCACCACGTCGACCATCGCGACGTCCGGGTAGCGCTCGGTGAACGCGGCGATCCACGCCTCGACCGCGGCGCGCTGCTCGTCGGGCGGCAGCCCCGCGACCCAGCGCGGCTCCTGCTGCCCCCACACGAAGGTGTGCTGCTTGACCGGCAAGCCCTGGCTGCGGGCGAAGTCGACGATCACGTCGAGCGCGCCCCAGGTGTAGAGGCCGCGCTGGGCCTCGACCGAGAGCCACTTGCCGGCGTTCTCGGGCGTCACCTGGTTCCAGTAGTCGGCGAAGTCCGGGTCGAAGGCCGCTGTGAGCACGTTCCCCAGGAAGCGCTCGGAACCGGCGGCGATCGGGCCGGCCGGGCGCTCCTCGGCGTCCTGCGAGGCGTCCTGCGCCAGCGCGCCGACGGCGCAGGTGGCGGCGATCAACAGGGCGAGTGGCAGTCGCAGCGCGACACGAGCCGCGGCGCCCGTCATGGCGTCACCACTGCTGCGGCGTCGCGTTGGCGTTCGATCAGGTCGGCGTACCAGGCGGCGCTGCGCTTCGGGATGCGCGCCTGCGTGGCGTAGTCGACGTAGACCAGCCCGAAGCGCATGTCGAAGCCGTGCTGCCACTCGAAGTTGTCCAGCAGGCTCCAGGCGAAGTAGCCGCGCACGTCGGCCCCTTGTCGGATGGCGTCGTGCAGCGCCGCGACGTGCCCTTCGAAGTACGCCACGCGGGCGGCGTCGTCGACCGCGCCATCGCGGAGCGTGTCGGGGTACGCGGCGCCGTTCTCGGTCACCAGCATGAGCGGCGGCGCGTAGTCGCGTTGCACGCGCAGCAGGATCTCGGTGAGACCCTTCGGGTAGACCTCCCAGCCCATGTCGGTCGGCGGTGTGGTGAACGGCACCTGACGGAGCGAGGGCCACGGGGCGTCCGGGTCGTGCGCCATGACCGTGCGGCTGTAGTAGTTGACGCCGAGGAAGTCGATCGGTGCCGAGATGCGCTCGAGATCGCCGTCGCGGACCTCGGGTACCAGGTCGCCGTAGCCCTCCCAGACGTCTTCCGGGTAGTGGCCGCGCAGCAGCGGATCGAGGTACCAGCGGTTGAAGAAGCCGTCGAAGCGCTGCGCTGCCGCCACGTCCTCGGGTGCGCTGCTGGCGGGGTGGGCGGGTATGAGGTTCAGCACGATGCCGTGTTGCGCGCGTGGGGCGTTGGCGCGCATGACCTCGAGCGCGCTGCCGTGGGCCAGGAGCAGGTGGTGTGCGGCGCGCAGGCTGAGCGCGTGGTCGCGCAGTCCCGGCGCGTGCTCGCCCGCCGAGTAGCCGAGGTGTGCCGAGCACCACGGCTCGTTGAGCGTGGCGTAGCCGGCGACGCGGTCGCCGAGTCGGGCGGTGACGGCGTCGGCGTACGAGACGAAGGCGTCGACGATGCCGCGCTCGGGCCAACCGCCGGCGTCCTGCAGCGCCTGCGGCAGGTCCCAGTGGTAGAGGGTCGCGTACGGGGCGATGCCGCGTTCGAGCAGGGCGTCGACGAGTCGGTCGTAGAAGTCGAGTCCGCGCGGCTCGATGGCGCCGGGGCCGTTGGGGATCACGCGTGGCCAGGCGACGCTGAAGCGGTAGGCGCCGAGGCCGAGGCGCGCCATGAGGTCGACGTCGCGCTCCCACAGGTGGTAGTGGTCGCAGGCGACGTCGCCCGTGGCGCCGCCCGAGACTTTGCCGGGGGTGGCGCAGAACGTGTCCCATATCGATGGTCCACGCCCGTGGGCGGCGACGGCGCCTTCGATCTGGTAGCTCGAGGTGGCGGCGCCCCAGATGAACCCTGGTGGGAAGCGGAGGTCGGTGGTGTCGGTCATGGTGGCTCCTGAGTCGAACGGATCGCGGGGCGTGGGATGGGCGGCGTACTCACCGAGGGCTGTGGACGACCACTACCGAGCGTGGCGGTGCGAGGAGCGGTGTCGAGGCGTCGTGCGTTGTGCGCCGCGGCGCGAGCAGCTCGTCGAAGGTCGGGTCGTCGATGGTCGCCACGTCGAGCACGGCGGCCAGGCCGTCGGCGCGCAGGGTGACGTCGATGGGTTCGCTCGAGCGGTTGACGATGAGCACCCGCAGCCCCGAGTCGTCGATCGCGGCGTAGGCCGCGAGTCGCTCGTCGCCGCCCTCGACGCGGTGCGCGGTGCCGGCGAAGCCCGCCAGCATGGCGTACACGTGGTAGGTGGGGCGGACCCAGCCGGTACGGTCGATGAGGCCGTGGCCGCCGAGGCCGTAGAGCGCGAAGTACTGACTCACGTCGACGCCTGCGGCGGCGAGCTGGCCCAGCGCCTCGGCCAGCCACACGGCGGCGACCTGGTCTTCGAGGTGGCGCAGCATCTGGGTGCGCCATGAGAGGCCGAACTCGGTGACGCCGATCTCGACCGCGCGCTCGTAGCCGAGCGGGTTGACCGTCGGATCGGCGAGCCAAACACGGACCTGCGCGATCTCTCCCGTGAGTTCGCGCGAGGTGGCCAAGGCGTCGTCGTCGCTGCGGGTGCCATCGGTAGGGTAGACGTGCCACGTCAGCAGGTCGATGACGTCGCCACAGCGGGTGATGACCTCGCGGAGGTAGTCCATGCCGCTGGGCCGGGAGCCCGAGACCGCGGGTCCGCTCAAACGGACCTCGCCGAGCTCCGCCTCGAGCGCGGCACGGATCGCACGGAAGCGCTGGCAGTAGACCTCGGCGGTCCACGAGGGATCCATGCGGTTGCGCGGGTAGAGGTCGGGCTCGTTGCCGACCGCCCACCAGCGCGGCGTGATGCCGAGCTCACGCAGCGTCGCCGCGACCGCCAGGGCGTGCTCCGGGCCCTCGAAGAAGTTCGTGACCAGGTGCACGTCCGGCTCGTTCAGGATGCGCCAGGTCTGGGCGAAGGCGCCCAGCGTGTCGGCCGTGAGCACGTAGTTGTCGGCATCGTTCCCGGGCGGGAAGCGCAGCGAGCCGATGTCCATTGCACCGTACTCGGTCATGTACAGCACGACCGGGGGCGCGGCGGTGACGTTGAAACCGGTGATGGCGCCGGGTGCGACCGGACCCAGCGGCTCGGCGACGCGAAGCGTGAGCCCACCGGCGAGGACCGGGAGCGAGAGCATAGCCGCCAGCACCGTTGCGGTGACGGCGCGCTGCAGCGCCGGTCGGCGGCGCCTGCGCCGCTCCGGCACGCGACCCTCAGTCGACGACGGCATGACTCGTGAACACCGTGCGCGTCACATCGGTCGTTGCGCCGGTGACGGTGAACGCGCCGCGCAGGCGCAGGTCGCTCGAGGAGGCGCCGAGGCCCACCTGGATCTCGCCGGGCTCGACCACGCAGCGCATGTCGGCATCGTGGAAGGCGAGCAGCTCGCAGGGGAGCTCGAAGCGCACGCGGCGCGTCTCGCCGGGCGCGAGCGCCACGCGGGCGAAGCCGCGCAGCTCCTTGACCGGTCGTGCCGCGCTGGCGACCGGGTCGCGGACGTAGAGCTGAACGACCTCCTCGCCTGCGCGTGCGCCGGTGTTGCGAAGCGTGCACGACACCTGCACCGTGCCATCGGGGGCGACACGCTCGGGGCTGACGCCGAGGTCCTCGTATGCGAACGTGGTGTAGCCGAGCCCGTGGCCGAAGGGGGAGAGGGGCGTGGTGGGGCCGTCGACGTAGCTCCCCTTCCAGTGGGAGCGGCCGCCGGAGGGCTTGTGGCCGTAGTAGACCGGCAGCTGCGCCGCCGTGCGCGGGAAGGAGATCGGCAGGCGGCCGCCCGGCTCGGCGTGGCCGAAGAGGACGTCGGCCACCGCCGTGCCGCCCTCGGCGCCGGGGAGCCAGAGCGCCATGATCGCCTGGACGCGCTCGGCGAACTCGCCGAGCGCCAGCGGGCGACCGCCGAGCAGCAGCAGGACCACGGGCGTGCCGGTCGCGAGCACCGCCTCGACCAGCGCCGTTTGGACGCCGGGCAGGGTGACGTCGGCGCGGTCGCGCGCCTCGCCGCAGGTGGCGTCGTCGGTGAGGCCGGAGCGGTCGCCGACCACGACCAGCGCGACCTCGGCGCGCTCCGCGGCGGCCACCGCCTCGGCGAAGCCGCTGGTGTCGTCCGACAGCACGTCGCAGCCGCGCGCGTGCAGCACCTGCGTGTCCGGCCCCACGGCGGCGCGCAGGCCCGCGAGCAGCGTGGTCATGGGTGGGAAGTGCTCGCTCAGGTCGCCGCGGCTGGCGGCGACGAGCGGGGTCGGGGCGGGCAGGTCGCCCTGCGACTCGAACATCACCTCGACGTGGGCGGGGTAGTGGTAGTCGCCCTGCAGCAGCCGGACGTCGTCGGCGCCGGGGCCGATGAGGGCGACGCTGGCGATGGTGGGCTCGAGCGGCAGGAGGTCGCCCTCGTTGCGCAGCAGCACCAACGAGCGCTGGGCCATGGTGCGCGCGAGCGCACGCTGTTCGCCGGTGTCGAACACGAGCGGCGCGGCGGCCGCATCGACCAAGGGACGCTCGAACAGGCCCAGCCGGAACTTCTGCTCGAGGAGCCGACGCACGGAGGCGTCGACCAGGGCGACGTCGACGTCGCCGCGCTCCAGCGCCTGACGCAGCGGGGCGCCGTAGCAGTCGTGGTCCGGGAGCTCGACGTCGATGCCGGCCCGTAGGCCGAGCCCGGCGGCGACACCCTTGTCGGCGGCGACGCCGTGGTACGAGACCAGCGTGGCGAGCGTGAAGTAGTCGGAGACGACGACACCGTCGAAGCCAAGCCGCTCGCGCAGCAGCTCGACCATCACCTCGCGCGAGGCGCCGCACGGGACGCCGTCGAGCTCGTGGTACGCGTTCATGACCGAGGCGACGCCGACCTCCTTGATGGCGGCCTCGAACGGCCAGGCCACGGCGTCGTGCAGCTCGCGCGGCATCAGCCGCACCGGCGCCCAGTTCAGCCCGCCCTCGGACAGGCCGTAGCCGACGAAGTGCTTGGCGGTCGCGACCACGCCCTCGGCGAGGTCGGGGCCCTGCAGGCCGCGGATGTAGGCGTTGCCCATGCGGGCGACGAGGTAGGGGTCCTCGCCGTAGGTCTCCTCGACGCGCCCCCAGCGCTGGTCGCGGGTGATGTCGAGCACCGGCGCGAGCGCGTGGTGCGCGCCGACGGCGCGCATCTGCGCGCGGATGGCGCGGGCCATGGCCTCGACGAGCGGCGGGTCCCAGGTGGCCGCCTGGCCGATGGCCTGCGGGTAACAGGTGGCGTCGCGGGCCATGTAGCCGGCGCAGGCCTCCTCGTGCATCACGGCGGGGATGCCGAGGCGCGTGTGGTCGCGCAGGTAGGTCTGCACCTCGTTGGCGAGCGCGGCGCTGGCGGCGGGCCGCAGGCCCGTGGCCGCGGCCAGGCGGGTGACGTGTCCGATGCCGTGGCCGAGGCGCTCCGCGCTGCGCTCGGCGCTGAAGCGGGCGTCGTCGAGCAGGTCGGTGATCCAGACGCCGCCCAGTTGGGCCAGCTTCTCGTCGAGCGTCATGCGCGCCAGGAGGTCCGTTGCACGTTCCTCGGGGGAGCGCGCGGGGTCGCGATAGGTGTCGCCAGCCATGGCCGTCCTTTCTTGTGCCGCGCCGTTCGGCGCGGCGTTCTCAGCCCTTCACGGAGCCCGCCACCAGGCCTTCGATCACCTGTTTGGAGGCGAACACGAAGATGATCAGGAGCGGAAGGACCGCCAAGGCCGTGCCGGTCAAGATCGCTCCCCAATCGGTCTGGATCTGCCCCTGCAGCGTGCGCAGCGCGACCGGGATGGTGTAGCTCTCACGCTGGTTGAGCACCACCAGCGGTCCCAGGAAGTTGTTCCACTGGCCGATGAAGGTCAGCATCCCGAGGGTGGCGAGGCCGGGCCGGATGATCGGTAGGGCGATACTCCAGTAGATGCGGAACTCGCTGGCGCCGTCGATGCGACCGGCGTCCAGCAGCTCGCGCGGCATGCTCGAGGCGATGTACTGGCGCATCAGGAAGATGCCGAACGCGCTCGCCATCGCCGGGACCCAGAGGGCGCGAGGCGTGTTGAGCCAGCCAAGGTACTGGATGATCAGGTAGTACGGGATGATGCCCAGGAGCGGTGGGATCAGCAACGACGTGATGAGGAGCCCGAACAGCGCGCGCTTGAAGCGGAACTCGTACATCGCGAAGGCGAAGCCCGCCAGACTGGCGAAGAACATCGTGGTGACGGTCGCCATGAGTGCGATGTAGAAGCTGTTCCAGATGTTGCGAAGGAACGGCAGGCGCCCAATGAGCGTCTGGTAGTTGCGATCCAGGAACTCCCCGAACCACATGGGCGGCGGCGCCGAGAAGATCGACGACTGCGTGTGCGTCGCCAGCACGAACATCCAGTAGAAGGGGAAGAGCGTCAGGAGCGCGAGCGCGATCAACACGACGTAGAGGACGAACTGCGCGACCGGGTTACGGCCGGTGCGGGTATCGGCCGCTGGGCTCTTGAAGGGGGTGGCGGGCGGTCGCATCAGTCCCTCGATTCCAGACCGGAGCGGCCGAAGAAGTAGAAGTGGATCACCGTGAGCGTGCCGATCAGCAGGAACAGCAGCCAGGAGATGGCCGCGGCCGTGCCCATCTCGAGCCACTCGAAGCCAGTGCGGTAGAGGTACATCGCCACCGTCATGCCGGCCTGGCTCGTCCCGCCGGTGCCGCCGGTGAGGATGAAGGGCTGGTCGAAGAGCTGCAGGTTACCGATGATGGTGAGC
This sequence comes from Trueperaceae bacterium, assembly GCA_003556805.1. GTDB lineage: Bacteria > Deinococcota > Deinococci > Deinococcales > Trueperaceae > CSSed10-48. The sequence goes on from PWQI01000139.1 coordinate 13,796, forward strand.
GTCACGGCGAAGAAGATCATCGGGCGCAGCAGTGGCAGCGTGATGTGGAAGAAGCTCTGGCGAGCGCTCGCACCGTCGATCTCGGCGGCCTCGTAGTAGTCCTTCGGGATGGTGGCGAGGCCGGCGGCGTAGAGCACCACGTTGAAGCCGAAGAACTGCCACCAGACCAGGATGGCGATGGCGGGCTTGATGTAGGGCGCCCGGCCGAGCCAGTTGACCGGGAGGTTCTCGGCGAGTCCGCCGAAGAGCCAGGCGCTCCAGGGCGCGTTCGCCAGGTAGATCAGCGCCTGGTTGAGGGCACCGAACTGCGTCCCGAAGATGGTCTGGAAAACCAGCGAGATCGCGACGGCAGACGTGATGTACGGCAGGAAATAGGCGGCCGTGAGGGGGTGGCGGAAACCGCTGATGCCCCGCGCCAGCGCGAAGGCCAGTGGGATCGCGATGACGTGCTGCGGGATGCCGCTGGCGAAGGCGATCCATAGCGTGTTGGTGATGGAGCGCCAGAACCAGGGGTCTTCCATCAGCCAGATGTAGTTCTCCAGGCCGACGTAGCGCATGGTGCCCAGGCCCTGGATGGGGTTCCAGGCCTGGAGCGAGAGGTACATCGAAAAGACGATCGGGAAGAGACCGAAGATGGCGAACAGGATGAAGAACGGACTGACGAAGACATAGGGTGCGGCGCGCCGCTGGAACTTGTCGAACCGCGTTCTCCAGCCGAGGGATTCTGAGGTCTGGGTTCTGGCCATGGTGGGGACCTCGGCGGTTGGGGGCGCGTGGGCGCCCCCAACCGCGATCAGGAGGGGTTGGTCAGCGGATGCGGCGCGTGACGAGCATCTGCGCCTCGTCGAGCGCGGCCTGGATGTCGCGGCCCTCGTTGAGGATCTCGCCCAGCGCGGAACTCCAGATCTCTTCGGCGATGATGTCGCCTTGGTGCGTGAGGACGCCCGGGATTCGCTCGGCGACGGTCGCCCAGAGCTCGCGCGCGGGCTGGCCACCGAGGAAGGCCATCTCCTCGCTGAACATCGGGTCGTCGTACGTGGCCGGCATGGCCGGGAAGGCGTCGATGTTGCGGAAGGCCGCCAGCTGGATCTCGGGGTTGGTGGTCAGGAAGAGGATGAGCTCCCAAGCGGCGTCGATCTTGGCGGCCGGGGTCTGGGTGGGGATGGCCCAGAAGGAGCCGCCCCAGCTGACCATGGTGTCGCCCGGGACGACGGAGGCGCCCCACAGGCCGGCGGTGTCGGGGGCCATCCAGTTCGCCAGGTGGCCGGCGAGCCAGGCGCCGGAGAGTTCGGTGGCGTTGGTGCCCTGACGGAAGCCCTCGAACCACTCGCTCGACCAGGCGCCGATTTGGGCGTCGAGCCCCTCGTCGCGGATCGTCTTGGCGACGCGCGCGGCCTGGAGGAAGCGCTCGCTGTTGAGCTGCGGGGTGCCGTCGGCGGCGAAGTAGATGCCGTCACCGGCGGGGATGTCGCTGCGGATCATGCCGTCGGCCACTTGCGCGGCGTTGGCGATGAGGAAAACGCCCATCTCCTGCAGGTGGCGGCCGTACTCGATGTACGACTCCATGCTGGCGTTGACCTGATCGATCGTCCAGCCGCTGGCCTCGAGGACGTCGCGGCGGTAGAACATCGTGCCGGGGGCGATGTCGGTGGGCATCGCGACCTGACGGCCGTCTTCGCTGCGGCCCTGGGCCCAGGCGTAGTCGACGAACAGATCTTCGTACTGGTCGGCGTTGAACGGCTCGACGCTGAGGTCGCGCAGGCCGCCCTCGGCGATGAAGCGAGCGATGTAGCCGATCTCGATCACGACGACGTCGGCGGCGCCGGAGCCGGTGGCGAGGTTGGTGACCAGGAGGTCGTGGTGGTCGCCGAAGCCGAGCGTGCGGATCTCGAGCATGATGTCGGGGTGCGCCGCGTAGAACTCGTCGAGCACGCGCTCGAGGTTGTCCTGGTGCGGCTCGAACACGCCGACGGTGAGCGTGGTCTGGGCGCTGGCGACGCCGCCGATCAGGAGGGCGGCCAGAGCGATGCGGAGGAACTTCGTCATGTGGGTCCTTTCGGGACGAGTTGGGGCCCTTAGTGGGTCGCGACGGAGTCACGTTCGATCAAGACGGGTTCGAACCGACGGGTCACCTCCCTTCGCTCGGCGACGCCGATGGCGGCGAGCGCCAGCCAGGCCGCGGCCTGGCCCATCTCGTCGAACGGTTGACGCACGGTGGTGAGGGAGGGGTAGAGGTAGTGGGCGACGATGGTGTCGTCGAAGCCGACCAGCGAGACGTCCTCAGGGACGCGCTTGCCGGCGTCGCGCAGGGCCTTGAGCGCCCCGGCCGCGGATTGGTCGTTGGCGACGAACACGGCGCTGAAGTCGGTACCGCGAGCGAGCAGACTTCGCATGGCGCGCTCGCCGCCGTCCTCGACGAACGCGCCGTTCGCGACGAGCGACTCGTCGAAGGGGATGCCGTGCGATGCCAGCGCTCGGCGGTACCCCTCGAGTCGGTCGCGGGCGTCGGGGATGCGCATGAGGCCGGAGATGTGGGCGATGCGGCGGTGGCCACGGTCGAGCAAGTGTCGGGTGGCGAGTTCGCCCCCGGCGCCGTTGTCGAGGTAGACGCAGCGCTCGGCGATCGCCTCGATGTAGCGGCCGACGACGACGATGGGCAGGTCGCTGCTCGCGACCCACCTGCTGAGGTCCTCATCGGTGCTGGCGTCGACCTGGAGGATCAGGGCGTCGGTGCGGCGCTGCTCGAGGAAGTCGTACGAGCGTCGCTCGGTCTCGGCGCTGGCGTGGCCGCTCGAGACGACGAGGTGCATGCCGTGTTCCTCGGCCACGCTCTCGATGCCGCGGATGATGTCCCCGTAGACGGCGCTCGAGAGTTCGCTGACCAGCGCGCCGATGGCGCCGGAGCGGTTGGTCGCGAGGCTGCGCGCGAACGCGTTGGGGCGATAGCCGAGCCGCTCGATGGCCGCGAGCACCGCCGCCTGCTTCTCCGGGCTGACGGGTACGCCGCCGTTGAGGACCCGGGAGACCGTGGCCTGCGATACCTGTGCTAATTGCGAGACGTCCTTGATGGTCGCCATTCGCCCAACTCTCTATGAAATCGCTTTCAGGCATTGTAGCGATACCCGCGAAGACGTGTCAAGGGAAGCGTGGCAGGTGCTTGCAGGACGTTGCATCTTTGATGGCCGCCTGGCACCGCCCGCGAGCTCGAGCGCGCGGGCGTAGGATCGGGCATGGACTCGGACCGCACGACGACGACCGCCTGGATCCGGCTGATCGGTCTCGACGAGGCGGAGGGGCGTTTGCGCACGACCTACGAGCGCATCGCTGGCCCCGCTGGTCAGATCGACCGGGTGCTGCAACTGCACGGCCTCCGGCCCCACACCCTGGACGGCCACTTGGCGCTCTACAAGGCCACCCTGCACCACGCCGGCAACCGCCTGCCGCGTTGGTGGCTCGAGCTGATCGGCGTGGCGGTGAGCGGCTGGAACGCCTGCGCGTACTGCGTCGCACACCACGGCGTCGGCCTGGCGCGGCTCGTCGGCGACGCGCTCGCGTCCGAGCTGGTCGACGCCGCCGAGCGAGGTCCCGACGCGCTCACGGCGACGGCCGTGGCCCATGCCGACACGCTCGGCGGCCCGCCGACCATGCCCGCGGCGCTCGCCGCGTCGGTCGCGTACGCCCGCGTCCTCACGCTCGACCCCTCCGCGCTCGACGTCGCGGCGATCGAGGCGATGCGTGACGCGGGTATGAGCGACGGCGAGATCCTCGAGGTCAACCAGGTCGCGGCGTACTTCGCCTACGTCAACCGCTCCGTGCTCGGCCTCGGCGTCTCGCACGTGGGGGAGGCGCTGGGTTTGGCGCCGTCGAACCCCGACGACGACGGCGACGTCGAGCACCGCTGAGTGTCGCGCGACGGAACGACGCTGGGCGCCGACCGAGTCGTTCGGTCGGCGCCCAGCGTGCGTCCATGGGTGTCGATGCGTCTGGCTTGTCTGTCAGGGACGCCCGCCCGCCGGCCTCTCGGGGCGTTCCTCTTCGAGCGCGCCAGCGGCGGCGTCGCGCGCACCTTCGACCGCCTCGCGGGCGCGCTCATCGGCGCGGTCGTTGGGAGTGACGTCGGCGTCCGAGCGGCCATCTGCAGGGGAACCGTCGCGAGCACTCGCTGCGGTCGCGCGGCCTTGGGCGCCGTCGTCACGCGGCCCGATGGTGAGCGTGACGAAACCCGAGGCCTCGAGCACCAGGGCGAGGTCGACCAGGTCGACCGGGTCGATGGGCCCGACGCCATCCGTGGCCTCCGACACGTCGACGAGAACGATGTCGCCACGCACGACGGCAGCGAGTAGCAAGGCGTCTCCCGTCAGCTGGACGATCAGCAGGCGCGCAGGCCCCTCGAACCCCGACAGCAGTTCGAGTTCGAAGCGCGTGCCGTCGTAGGCCTGACCGACGCCCACGATGGTGCCGTCCTCGGCGGTGAGGACCAGCTGCGCGTCGCTCGGCATGGTCCATGCACCCGCGAACGCGATGGCGAGGATCAGACAGGTCGCGATGAGCGGACGCATGCAGGGCCTCCTTCGGTGGGGTTCGTGCGGCGTGGCCGACGCCGAGCGCTCGTAGGGTAGCAGGCGACACTGACGGCACACTGACGAGGACACCGCGTCACGCCTCGGCCTCAGCGTCGATGCGCGCGTCCGCAGCCGGCAGGCGCACCTCCATCACCGTGCCGCGGTGTGACGTCGCCGCGACGCGCACACGCCCGCCGTGGCGCTCGGCGAGGCGCTGGGCGACCGTCAGGCCCACGCCGATGCCGCTGCTCGCCCTGTCGCCGACGCCGCCTCCGACGGCGTTCGCGGTGCCGGTCCGGCCTCGCGTCGCGTTCGGTTCGTGCGTGAACCCGTGCTCGAACGCGTGCTCGCGCACCTCGCTGCTCATCCCCGGCCCGCTGTCGCTGACGCGCAGCACCTGCTCGTCGCCGTCGCGCTCGACCGCGACGACGACGCCCGCCGTCGATCCGGACGCCTGCACCGCGTTGCGAACGATGTTCCTGATCACCTGCATCAGCCGCTCCGGGTCGCCGACGACCTCGGCGCGCTCGCCGGCAGCGATCGTCACGCCTGGGTACTCGTCGGCAACGCGCCGGACGACGTCGCCGAGGTCGACGATCCGGTACTCCAGCGCCCGCTCCAGATCGCCGCGTGCGACGACCAAGAGGTCTTGCGAGGTGCGCAAGAGCTCGCGTGCGGCTTCGGATGCCGCTCGCAGCGCGCCCTCGTCGGGGTGGCGCCGGCGGAGGCCGTCCAGGTGGTAGTGCACAAGCGTCAACGGCGCCGCCAGCTCGTGCGCGACCTCGAGCAGGAACGCGCGCTCCTGGTCGCGCCGCTCTCGGATCGCGGCCAGGGTCAGGTTGAGGCCGTCGGCGAGGTCCCCGACCTCGTCGGCCGGGCCGTGATACGCGATGCTGTCGGTCGTGGCCGGGTGAATGGTGCGCGTCTGACGCGCCAAGCGCACGAGCGGTGCGAGCAAGCGCCGCACGCCGACGAGCGCACCGAGCACGGCTGCGAGCACGACGACGGCGCCGCTCGTCAGCAGCGCACGCGCCAGCGCGTGCCGCGATGCCAGCGCCTCGGTGACGTCGTGCGCGAGTCGGATGCTGCCGTCGGTGGCCAGCCACGCTGCCGCGGTGACGAGGTACGTGCGCTCGTGACGTTCGTGCGTGGCGACGCCATCGGGTCGCGGTAGGGGGGCGTCGTCGCCCCACCACATGACCACGCGGTCGTCCGGTCCGACGAACTGCAGGATCACGCCGCGCGCGCTGGGGTCACCGAACGACGCCCCGAGCGTCGGGCTCGCCAGCAGGGTCGTCACGCGCTGGAGGTCGGAGCGTAGGACGGTCTCGAGCTGGCGGTCCATCTGCCGCGCGAACGTCAGGTACGCCAGCGCCCCGAAGCCGCAAGCGACCAGCAGTGCGAAGAGGGCGGCGCCGATCCCGAGGCGCGCCCTGAGCGTCACCGCCGCTCCCGCACCACGTAGCCGAGCCCGCGGATGTTGTCGATCACGCCCTCGGCACCGGCCGCCGCGAGCTTGGCGCGCAGCCGCGACACGATCGCCTCCACCGCGTTGTGCGCCGGCGTGACGTCGTCTTCGTAGAGCCTGTCGATGATCGTGTCCTTCGCGAAGACCCGGCCCTGGGCCGTGATCAAGAGCTCCAACAGGCCGAACTCCAAGGCCGTCAGCTCGACCTCTCTGCCGTCCACGGTGCAGGCGCGCCGCGCCGGCGAGAGCGTCAGCGGTCCCCAGTGATGGACGTCGTCGCTGGAGCGTCTACGCAGTTGGGCGTAGACGCGTGCGAGGAGCTCCTCCATCTCGAACGGCTTCGCGAGGTAGTCGCCGGCGCCGGCGTACAACCCGGCCACTCGGCTGCGGACGTCCGCTCGAGCCGTGAGCATCAGGATCGTCGTCGGGAACGCCTTGAGCTGCTCGGCGACCTCGAGCCCGTCGATGTCGGGGAGGTTGAGGTCGAGCACGACCAGATGGAACGGTTCCTCGGCGGCCAGGATCAAAGCGTCGCGGCCGGTGTGCGCCACGCGCACGTCGTACGCGCGCTCGAGCTCTTCTCGGATGACGTTCGCGAGCGCGAGGTCGTCCTCCACGACGAGGATCCGGTCACGGTCCACGCCTGCACGATGGCACAGTCCACCCCGTGGTGCCGCGGTAACGAACACTCGGCGCGCGCGCGGCGGCTCGCACTGCGGAGCAGTCGCCACGCGCGCGCATCCACGCCGCGGCTCGCACCGGCGGTGACGCACGCGTGGTCATACGATGGCTTCGACGTCACCAGCCAGCACCGTGGGTCGCAGCGCCAGCACATCGAGCCGGTTCGGCTGCTCGCCCACGGTGTGGAGCACGTACGCCCGCTTCCCGAGCGCGACGGCGAACGCGAGCTCGACCAGCGCACTGGTTCCGACGTAGCCGCGCGCCTCCGGGGCGTCGACGTTCACCACCAGGACGGCGTCCGCCGCTCGGATCGCCCGCAGGTGCTCGGCGACGAAGTCCGCCTTGAAGGCGACCAACGCCTCGCCGTGGAAGCGTTGGGGATCGATGCCCACGGGCGTCGGCGCCGGCAGCGTCACCGTGTGGCCGCGTGCCTCGAGCGCTCGGCCGACCTCACGCAAGGCTTCGACGAAGCGCATCGAGCCGCTCAGGACGACGTGCATGGCGGTCTCTCGTGGCCGGTTCGGGGTCGGACGTGTCCCTCGCTGGTGCCGGCACGACGACCCATGGCGGGACGGTAGCACGGGGCCACGGCGTTGCGACCGCCGCGGTGGCAACGGCGGTGCGCCGCTAGGCTGGAGCGATGAACTCCCCGTGCATCGTCGGCATCGACTGCGCCACCGTCGCCGATCGGGTCGGTCTGGCGCTGGGCGTGCCGAACGGTGACGGGTGGCGCCTGGTCGACGTGACCACGGGATCAAGGGCGCGCCTGCCGGCTGCGGTCGTCGGCGCCTGGCTGGTCGAGTGGCCGAACGCCCTGCTCGCGCTCGACGCGCCGCTCGGTTGGCCCGCCGCTCTCGGCCACGCGCTGGCCACGCACCGCGCCGGGGCGCCGATCGCCGCGGCAGCGGACGCGC
>PWQI01000146.1 GCA_003556805.1 Trueperaceae bacterium
GCGGCGTCGCTCCAGCCCACGCCCGCAGCGAGGCGCACCTGGTCGCCGCTCCACTCGGCGCCGAGGCCACCTGCCACGCCCGCACTGCCGTCGGCCGTGGTGTCGTTGCCTGCGAGGCCGAGGGTGCCGGCGAAGGCGACCTCCCCCGTCCGGTAGTGCGCCGCCACGCCCAGGCCGCTCGGTAGGCCGAGCCGCAGCGGATCGCGCCATCCGCCGCCCACGCGCACGCCCGCGTGCGCGAGCGAGACCTCGGCGAACGAGCGACGCGGCGAGGCTCCGTCGACGCGCGCGTCGAGCGTGCTGACGTCCGAGAGCGGGCCACGGAGCGTCACGCTGCCCTGCCAGGCACCGGTCGAACCGATCGCGCCTGCGAGCTCGCCCGCGAGTCGCAGCGGCTCCGGCTCCGGCGCGCCGAACCGAACGACGCTCAGGGCGCGCCGCACCTCGGCGCTGCGCTCACCGCTCAGGACGAGCGTGTGCGAACCGTCGTCACGGAGATCGAGCTGCACCTCGCGTCGCTCGCCTGGCGCGAGTTCGAGCTCGCGCCGCGCGACTACGACGGTGCCGCGCCGCAGCTCCAAGACGGCGCGCTCGGCACCGTTGCCGTCGTTGCGCACCACGACGCGAACACCGTGCTCCGAGAGCGTGACGTCGCGCGGCGCGTCGAGCGCGAGGGCCGATCGCTCGCCGACGGTGAGGTGGACCGTGTGCTCGCTCGTGAGCCCCGTCGCCTCGACCGTGAGCGTCACGCGCTCCACGAGCTGCGCCGGTGCGTCTCGTGGCACCTCGATCGTGACGGCGACGGGCGCGCTCCGCCCCGGCTCGAGCCCGACGTCGCCCAGGCGGCTGACGACGTTCCAACCGCTCGACGTCCGCGCCGAGAGCCGAGCCTCCAGGCTCGCGTCGGCGCCGAGCCGGAACACGAGCGTCACGAACTCGCCCGACGCCACGAAGCGATCGGGCGGCGCCAGCACCGTGACGGCCTGCGCCAAGGCAGCGTTCGGGAACGCGAACAGGAGGCAGCCCACGAGTGCGGCGGCGAGACGGCGCATCGCCCGCCAAACTACCGCCGAAACGGCCCTCCCAGACGACGACTCCTTCGCATTGGCTGGCGCGCGCCGCTCTCAGCGAACCGGAGGCCGGTTCCGGGCTCAGCGCATCGACGTCAACGCCGGCACGTAGAGACCGTTGTCGACGTTCCACAGCTCCCGTGGGAGCAGCCCCGCCAGTCGCTCGCGATGGGCGAAGTGGACGGTCGGCACCACGAGCTGGATCACCTGGAGGGCCTCGAGCTCGAGCCGCTGGATCTCGTGGGCGATGCGCAACGCCTCGGCGTCGTCGAGCGTGCGCCGGCCCTCGATCGCGAGCGCTTCGACGCTGGCCTCGACGTCGTCGAGACAGGCGCCGCTCCGGTTCTGGAGGTGGAACGTGCCGTCGCACAACACGGCGCCCATGAGGAACGGCCAGTCGCGACTCTGGCCGGACAGACCCAACAGCACGACGTCGAACGGGCGGTCGTCGCCTTCGACGAGGATCTGGTCGACCAACTGCGGGAAGGCCACGGCCGCGCTCGTGACGTCCAGACCCACCTCGCGCAGGGTGTCGGCGATGATCCCTGCGGCTTGCACGCGCGGCACGGCCGATCCGTTCGTGACGATCCGGAAACCGATGCGCCGCCCCGCACCGTCGATCAGCATGCCCTGGCCGTCGCGCCGATCGAAACCGAGCTCGCTCAGGATGGCCAGCGCCGCTTCGGGATCGAACGCGGGGGCCGCGAGATCAGGCGCTACCCACGCGCCGAACGCTCCCGTGACGCTGCCCACGAGTGGAGTGGCGGCACCCTGCCACGCGAGTTCGGCGAGCGCGTGGCGGTCGATCATGTGCGCTATGGCGCGTCGGAACCGGAGGTCGCGGAACAGCGTCTCCATGAAGGGATCGGACGCCTTGTTGAGGTTGAAGGCGAGGAACGTCGTGCCCGCGATCGGGAACACGGACTCGTACACCCTCGCGTCGATGTCGCCCTGATCGACGGCGGCGAGGATGGACGAGACGGCGTCGACGCTGTGCGGCCAGTACTCGTCGATCGCGCCGGCGAGGAACATGTTCAGGGCCGCATCGGGCTCCGCGTGGCGGAAGCGGACGCCGTCGAGATACGGGAGCGGCTGGCCCAGCGCGTCGACGTTCCACTCGCCCCAGTGCGGGTTGCGCTCGAACACGAGCTGCTCGCCCGCGACGAACCGCGCCAGGTGCATGTTGCCGGCGAAGAGGAGCTCGGCGGGGTCGGTCTCGATGCCCCACAGCGCCAAGACCGCCTCCGCGCCTCCGGTTCGGAAGGTCTCGCCGAAGACCGCGTCGGGCAGTGGCCACAGCGCCGCAAGGCGATCGCGCGCGATGCGGTCGGGCACCGGGAAGGTGAGCCGCAGCGAACGCTCGCCGGTCGCCTCGACGACGATCGGCTCGCCATCGATGAACCACGCGTCCAGCGCGTGCGTACCCGCGACCGGGTGCGTCTGCAGCTCGTAGCTGATCAGGTAGTCCTGGATCGTGACCGGCGAGCCGTCCGACCAGCGCATGCCCTCGCGCAGCTCGGCGTCGACCCGCAGGCCGTCGTCCGAGAAGGTCAACGAGGCCGCTCCGTACGGTTCCCACGTGCCGTCGAGCGGACGCCGCCAGGCCAGCGTCGGCACGCCGAAGAACGGGCTTTTCATGTGCGCGACGACGATGTTGCTCTCGACCGACACGAGCGGGTTGAAGGTGCGCGGGTCGCCACCCGTGGTCGTGACGAGCACCCCGCCATAGCGCGCTTCGGCCGCGGGCAGGTCGGACCAGGCGTCGGGGTAGACGTACGGTTGCGCGAGCGTCGCGAGCGCGACCGCTCCGACCAACGTGAACGCGATACATCGCATCGGTCGACCCCCTTCAGCGCAGCCCCGCAACGGGCCGGCACGCCCGCGGCCGGCGCTCGACCGGGCGGGCTCGGTTGTGGAATGCGCAAAGGGTAGGGCATGGCGCGCCGCGACGCAAGGTGGCACCAGGCCAGCGCGCGTCGGTGAAGAGCGGTGTGCAGGTACGCGTGGCGCCCCGCAGCAGCGCGTGACGAGGGGGCACGATGCTTCACTCCGGAGCCCGCGAGCGATATGCTGGTGGCCCACGTCCGCTCGTCGCAGAGCCACGGAAAGGAGGCGCGTCACCGCTTCGCATCCGCCCCCGCCATACCCATGGCGACACGCTTCATGCCCGTTCCGAGGTGAACGCATGCGTCGATTCCTAGCCATCCTCTTAGCAGCCACCCTGACCCTCGCAGTTGCCAACGAGATCGAGATCTTCTCCTGGTGGGCCGGCGACGAAGGCCCCGCCCTCGAGGCGCTGATCGAAGTCTTCGAAGCCCGCTACCCCGGCGTGACCGTCGACAACGCCACCGTGACCGGCGGCGCCGGCGTCGTGGCACGGGCCGTGCTGCGCACCCGCATGCTCGGCGGCGATCCGCCCGACTCGTTCCAGGTGCACGCCGGCGACTCCATCATCCAGACCTGGGTCGTGGCCGGTCGGATGGAAGACCTGACCTTCCTGTTCGAGGAAGAGGGCTGGTTCGACGTCTTCCCGCAGGACTTGATCGAGCTCATCAGCACCGCCGACGGCGTCTGGTCGGTGCCCGTCAACATCCACCGCTCGAACGTCATGTGGTACGTGCCGGCCAACCTCGAGGGGTGGGGCATCGAGGCGCCCGAGACCTGGGACGCCTTCCTCGAGATGTGCCCGGCGATCCAGGCCGAGGGCGTGACGCCGCTGGCGCTCGGCGAGGCGTGGACGCAGTTGCACCTCTGGGAGTCGGTCGCCTTGGGCATGCTGGGTCCGGACCGCTACACCCAGCTCTTCACCGGTGAGCTGCCGTTCAACGACCCCGCCGCGGTCGCGGTGTGGGAGCGCTTCGGTGAGGTCTTGGACTGCACCAACGCCGACGCCGCCGGCCTCTCGTGGCAGCAGGCCACCGACATGGTGGTCGACGGCGAAGCCGCCTTCAACATCATGGGCGACTGGGCAGCCGGCTACATGGCCACCACGCTCGAGCTCGAACCAGGCGTGGGCTTCGGCTGGGCCGCATCGCCCGACACCGCTGGCAGCTTCATGCTGCTGTCGGACTCGTTCGGCCTCCCCGTCGGCGCTCCTGACCGCGACAACGCCATCAACTGGCTGCGCGTGGCCGGATCGCTCGAAGGCCAGGACGCCTTCAACCCGCTCAAGGGCTCGATCTCCGCGCGCCTCGACAGCGACATGAGCCTCTACAACGCCTACCTGCAGTCGGCCGCCAGCGACTTCGCGAGCGACCGCCAGGTCGGCAGCTTGGCGCACGGCGCGGTCGGCAGCGACCCGTTCCGCGACAACTTCTACCTCGCACTCGACATCTTCCTCGACACCGGCAACGCGCAGGCCGCGGCCAACGCCGCCTTCGCCGTCGCGCAGCAGTACGGCATCGGGCGCTGACGCCCTAGGGCCCAAGGCGTGTCCGGGGCGCACCGCGCCCCGGACACGCCCCCCGATCACGCATGGGACGCCTAACGCGCGACCGACTCACCGCGATCCTGATGCTCCTCCCCTCGTTGGTGGCGCTGGGCATCTTCGTGTACGGCTTCATCGGCCAGACGGCGTACGTGTCGCTGACGAACTGGGGCCGCGACGCCGCGCAGGCGCTGGCCCTGCGGCCCGAGTTGACCTTCGTCGGCTTCGAGAACTACACGCGGCTCTTCACCGGGTTCCTGGAGACGCGCTTCCGCCAGGACCTGGTCAATCTCTTCTTCTTCACCGTCTTCTTCCTCGTCGGCACGCTGGGCCTGGGCCTGCTGCTGGCTATCTTGCTGGATCAGAACGTCAAGGGCGAGGGCTTCTTCCGCACCGTCTTCTTGTTCCCGTTCGCGCTCTCGTTCGTCGTCACCGGCACGGTGTGGCGTTGGATGCTGCAGGCGCGAGGCGGGGTGAACCTCCTGCCCACCTACGTCGGCCTGCCGGCCGGCGAGTTCGAGTGGCTCACGACCCGAGCGCAGGTCTGGCGATTCGACTGGAACCAGATCCCGGCCATGACCGCGCTGCTGGTGGCCGCGGTGTTGCTGCTGCTCGCGTGGCGCGCGTGGGCGAGCGCTCGGCGCATACGCGCGGCCACCATGGTCGTGCTCGGCGCCCTGCTCGCCGCCTGGTCGTTCACCGGTGGCCAGAGCGTCGCGCTTCTCCCCTTCCCCGAGACGCGCGGCTTCAACCTCGCGCTGATCGGCATCGTCCTCGCGGCCGTGTGGCAGATGTCGGGGTACACGATGGCGCTCTACCTTGCGAGCCTGCGCGGCATCCCCGAGGAGCTGCGCGAGGCGGCCCGCGTGGACGGCGCGGGTGAGTACCAGATCTACCGGTTCGTCGTGTTCCCACTGCTGGGACCGATCACGCTTTCGGCGATGATCATCCTCGGTCACATCAGCCTCAAGATCTTCGACCTGATCTTCGCCATGACCGGACCGGACCTGTCCACGACCAGCGTCCCAGCGGTGCTGATGTACCTGCGCGCCTTCCGCGGGAACCAGTTCGCCGACGGTGCCGCCATCGCGATGGTCCTGCTGGTGCTGGTCGCCACGATCATCATCCCGTACCTCTTGATCAGCCTGCGCGGCGAGGTACGGCGATGACCCGGCAGATCCCCTGGACCCGGCGTGCGCTGACCTACGCGCTGCTGCTGCTGGCGACGCTGTTCTTCCTCGGGCCCGTGTACCTGGTGGTGGTGACCGCCCTCAAGGAGCCCGCCGCGATCCGGTTGGCGACCGCCTGGCAGCTTCCCGAGACGTGGCACTGGCAGTCGTTCGTGGTCGCCTGGGAGGCGTTCGCGCCGAAGCTGCGAAACAGCCTGGTCTTGGCCGTGACGGCCACTGTGATCTCGGCGCTGCTCGGTTCGATGAACGGCTACATCCTGTCGAAGTGGCGCTTCCGGGGCGCCAACGTGATCTTCCCGCTGATGCTCTTCGGCATGTTCATCCCGTACCAGAGCATCCTCATCCCGCTCTTCCAGTTCC
>PWQI01000237.1 GCA_003556805.1 Trueperaceae bacterium
GGTTCGTGATCGCCTTGTGGGAGATGGCGGTGACAGCCACCTTTCGCCCGGCACGCACCAGCTCGACGATGACGCGGGCACCGAGGTAGGTCTTGCCCGATCCGGGCGGACCCTGCACGGGAAGCACGCCACCGCGCAACCCGAGCGCCAGTCGTTTGGCGGCATCCAGCACCTCCTCGCCCGGCCGCCGCGAAGCATCGAAGCCGACCGCCATGCGTCCTACGCGTGCGAGCAGCAGGTCGCGCGCGGCACGGTAGCGACCGCTCGCATCGAGACCGCGATCGAGCACGTCCTGGGCGAGCTCGAGCCTGGCCTCCGATATCGTCTTGGCCCCGACCACGTTCCAGAAGAAGCCCTCGCTGAAGCGCAGGTTCTCGGCCCCCCTGCCCTGGGTGATGGTGAGCGTGCGCCGTTCGAGGTCGACGTCGGCATCGAACCCGCGAACCTCCTCGCCGACGCGGACGTGGAACTGCTCGCGGCTTCGGAGGTCGACGTCCTGCGGCGGGAAGGTGTACCGCACGCGCGGCGCGCGTTGCCGCCCGACCGGCGGGATGACCTCGATGGGCCGCAGACCAACGATGCCCTTCGGCGAGGCCTCCAGTTCCTCGGTCGTCATGTCCATGTGGTCGAACTTGGTCCAGTACGCCACCTTCCGTTCGCGCCGCTCGAAGTCGAGAAGGTGCGCCAGCCGCACACGCGCAGCCTCCTCCTCGCTGCGCTCGTCCAGGTCGACGGGCACGCCCTCCTGCAGCGCGTCCACGAGGGCCTGAACCCGCGCCCGCTCCTCGGTGAGCGCCTCGCTCGGCGCCCCGTCGCCATCGGGCAGCGGCCGGGCGCCGATGCCCTGCGCGATGCGCTGGTCCTCCAGCCAACGATGCAGCGCGGCGGTCGAAAGGACGTCGTCGGCGTTGTACCGGGCGACCGCCTCACGAGCGTCGGCCGGCGCCGCGTCGGGCGAGCCGAGCACCGCGGCGTGCTCCACGGCGCGCTTCTTGGGCCCAAGCGTACGCAGGTCCTCGTCACGAAGGTACCCGTGCAGGCGCTCCAGGTCCTTGAGCGAGTATGTCTCGACACCGATGCGGAAGCCCTGGCGGGCAACCTGAAGCAGGTCGACGAAGGCCTCGCGCCGCAACAGCGCGTCGAGCTCCTCCTCCCGGGTAGCGTGCCGCCCCATCAAGCGCCTGAGCGCGCTCGGCTCGTAGGCGCCGAAGTGCACGACGTGAGCCTCCGGGTGGTCCATCAGGTGCGCGGTGACGGCATCGACGAAGCGTTCGAACGCCCGCTTCTCACCGGCCCGGTCGAGGGCCCACACCTGCGTGACGGGCCCGTCCCCGACCGACCAACCCCACAGGTACTCCAGGCCGCCCCCGGGGTAGTACGGGGTGCCCTCCAGATCGAGGTAGACGTCGGACGGGCTCCACTCGGGCAGGCGCGCGAGGCCGCGCCCCTCCTCGGCCGGCAGTGCCTCCCAGAGGAGCCGGCCGGCCGACTCGCTGCGGACCTGAACGTCCGCCTGGTGGGCCGCGTCGAGGTAGGCCTGCGCGCGCCCGTACCCAGGCTCGAACCCGAGGCGACCGCGCCGCCCGGCCAGGGTCGCGCGGGTCGTCACACCATGGCGCTCGAGTTCGGCACGATGGGCACTGCCGAGGTGAGCCACCAGCGACAGGTGGTCCGCTGCCCGCCACTCGGCTCGGCACGCCGACAACCAGGGACACACGGCACAGTGCTCGACCGGCTCGGGCGCCGTGACGACCAAGCCCGCTCGGGCATCGCGCACGAACGCCTCGAAGCGTTCGTGCGCCAGATCGGTGACGGCATCGAAGTCGTCGACCCGCAGCGACTCGCGGCGGAACTCGCCGGCGACCGCCCCGGGCGCCACCACGTGGACGAACTCCCCAGGCGTGCCCTGCACTCGAGCGAGCATCCGCGCGTAGGTGAGCAACTGCAGCACCGTCGCCGCCCGCGTCGTGCTGGCGAGCTTGGTGTCCTCCACTTCGTAGCGGTAACCGCCAAGGTCGCTGGCCGCCTCGACGCGCCGCAGCACGTCGGCCACGCCGCGCCGATCGCCATCGACGAGCGGAGCCTGGGCGATGGCGTCGACGCCGGCCCGCATGTGCACCTCGAGGCGCTCGGCGGCGTCCCCAGCGTGCGGGTCCATGCGCTCGACTCGCAGCCCTTGCCCCCGCAGGTGGGCGAGATAGGCAGACTCGTGCCGCCGGCCGAGCTCTGCGAGCATCTCGGCGTCCGGGTCGCGCCCACGGTCCGGCGTCGGTCGCCCCATGGTCCGGTCGATCTCGAGTCGGCTGGCATGCTCGCAGCCGGTGTAGGTGGTGAGGTCAGTGGGGCTGAGGCGGAGTTCCTGGGCGTCGCTCAACCGCATGGGTCCTCCCTTCCTTGCCGCCACGCGGTCGGCCTCCCGGGCATCCCCACCGGGGTGAACCATGGCGGGCCCATCAACAGCGCGTGGAACGCTGACCTGCGACCCTTGGCATCTGCGCTCACGAGCGTCCGTTCCACCCGACGTCGGTCAACCGTTGCTGCACGCCAGGTTGTCGCTCGAGCCACGAACGGCGCCATCGCACATCGCTGCTCGGCCCGCCGACGATAGGGCCCAGAACCGTGTGACGACGGTGGGTGCATGACGCCGACTCAACCCAGTTCGTCCCGCAACCGCTCCAACTCCTTGCCGAGCCGCTGCCGCTCATCGCGCTGCTCCGACAGGCGGCTGGACGCCCCAGCGTACAGGTCCTCCTGGTTGCCCAAGTCCCTGACGTACCGCGCGTAGAGCGGTGAGGTGTGCTCGATGACGGCCATGTTCTGCCGCACGCGCTCCTGGCTCGACTCGATGGTCTTGAGCATCGCTTCGGCCTGAGCGATGGTCTCGTCGAGGCGTTCGACCTCGCGGCCGGCGCGCACGAAGTCCTCGAGCCCAGCCCGCAACTCGCTTGCGAGGCCCGGCTGCCGCAACCAGCCCTCCGCCTCGCGCACGCTGAGGCGCGTGACCGCGACGTGACGGGCGTCGACGCGGCTCTCGACCACCTCGAGCATGCCGACGTCGCCGTCGGCGATGCGCAAGTGGACCGGGACACCCGGATCGACGTCGGCCTCACCCTCAACGAGATCGGTGCCAAGCAGGATCCCGAAGCGGTAGCCGCCAGGCGTTCGCGCCGGCGCCGCGGCGGGGGACTCGAGTTCATAGCCGTGGGCCGCTTCGTGGTCGACGACGACGAAGCGCCGGATCCCCGGTCGCGTCACGATTCGGTACCTGGCGGTCCGAAGGCTCTGGACCTCGTGGACGATCGACCCACCGGCGAGGCGCAGCGACACGAAGCGCTCATCGGCGCTCGTCGCCCGCTCGACCCGGACGTCCACGTCGACGGCGAACGACAGCAACCGCTCCTCCCCCGCCGGCACGTCGCCGATGCGCGCCATACCCGTGAAGCCGCCGCCGTCGAACACCGCGACGGGTCCAGCAGCCAAGAACGCGTCGGTCCGGTTCACCACGCGGACGGCCCGGAAGGGGTGCTCATGGTCGGCGCGCCCGTCGTACAGCGACACCGCGTGCGCCGGCACCTTCGCCTGGACGACCGGCACCATCGCCGACTCGTGCCGCCCGACGGAGACAGGCTCTTCGACGCGGTACGCGAACGTCGCGACCCCGGCCACGCCCTCGGCTGCGACGTGCACGTCGGCGTCTCCGAACATCGCGTCGCTCTCCAAGCGCGCCTCGGTCTCGAAGTCGTCGTCGTACGCCAAGCCCGGCGGGCCTGACGCCACCATGGCCGGACTGGCCATCCGGTGCACGCTCAGCTGCTGCCTACCAGGTCCGTCGGGAAGCGCGCCCCGATCCCGCGGCGGCACGACCGGACGGTGATCCGCCGACGCGACGCGGGCCCGCTCCACCCACGCGGGGTCGAACAGCTCGCTGACGAACGACCCGGGGCGACCGGCCACGAACGTCACGCGCACGTCATCCAGGTCGAGGTCGGTGGGGTTGTCGAAGATCGCCCACCCCTGCAGATCGCCTTCCCCGTCCCCCAGCGCCAACCGGTAGCTGGTCTTCCACACCGGCATCGCTCGCAAGTAGCCCACGCGCACCGGCCGCTCGCCCTCGCCGCGGAACCGCAGCCACACCGGCACGCCCTTGGCGCCACGGTAGCGGACGATGGCTGACAGCGCCGCGTCGAGCTCCGCGCGGGTCTCGGGCCGCTGGAACGCCAGGCCGGTGACCGACACCAGGTCGATGCGGCGTAGTCCCGCGTCCCCGACGACGGTGAGCCACACGCGGCGTGGCGGCGTGCCGTCGTACGCGTTCTCCTCCTCGACCCCCGCCACGAGCCCGCTGACGACGTCGTCTGGGCCGAGCGAAACGCGCACGGGCTCACCGCGCGCCTGCCGCAGCAGGTCCGCCAGCGACGGCGCTGCCGAGAGGTCGAAGGCGTAGCTCTTCAGGACGCGGGCGAGTGGATCGCGCGACGCGTAACGGACGGCCTCGACGAGCCCCCCGCCCAGGTCGCGGACCACCAGGCTCTGCAGCAGGTCGTCCATGTGCTCGACCGGCACGGTGAGCTCCAGTTCGCCGTCGCCCTGAACGACACCCGCGTGCTCGAAGAAACCGACCCCAGTCGTGAACAGCGTCAAGCGCGAGATCGGCAGTTGTGCCGATCCGGACTCGCTCACCGCACGTGCTGTCTCCTCCATCTGCGCGCCTCCTTCGTCGTCGCCACGCCCGCCACGGCGGACGCGAAGATGCGTCGTGCGCCCATTCGAGCCGGACGTCGCGCGGGCCGCGCGGGCCGGCGCCGGGACGTGGCCGATCTCCCGCGCGGACCTGGGGTCAGCGAGTGGACCGAACGCTTCTTCGGGCATCGGCGGGCCTCCCCACGGGCACGGTGACTCCATGGTGGGCCGCGACCGATGACCGGACTCGCACGCGAGGTGCGCGAAGCAGCGCCCCCAGGTCTCACGGACGCTCGCGGCCCGGGTCCCGTTCCGCCTGCGCCCGCCACCACGCAGCCAGCTCGGGATCGCGCGGCAGCGCCGTTCCCTCCTCGAACAGGCGCGCGGCCTCGCGCTGGGCGGTCGGGTGGCCGTCCCACGCCAGCGCCAGCACCGCCATCGCGCTGCCCGCCGGGTCCCTCGCCGCCAGGGCGAGCGCCGCCGCGAGCGCGCCGTCGGCGTCACGGTCGGGTTCGACGGGCACGAAGCACTCGTGCAGCACGAACTCCAGTGCGAACTCGACCCAACCAGCGTCGACCGGTCGCACTCTGGGCGTGGCGGACCAAGCGACGCCGGCCCACGACGGATCGCCGTCGCAGTAGTCGGCGGAAGTTGTGAACCCGGCGATCGTCCGGACGCCCTCATCGACGAACGCGGTGATCGTCGCGCGGTCGTGGTGCTTGCCCCCGTACCAGCGCACCAACTCGTCGATCCCGTCGCCGTTCAAGTCGACGACGGCCAGCTGCCAAATGCTCTCGAAGTAGTACGCGTGGCCGTCCTCGGCGACCCACACCAGCTCGCCGTGCTCCACGACGGCGATGCGCCGCGGGTAGCGGGACCAGGAGGCGTCGTCGCACAAGTCGTAGACGTACTGAAACAGCATCTGGCGCGCACCGGGCCGGGTGAACGACCCGTGCGCCGGCAGCGCCACCAGGTTCACGGTGGGGAGCGGGTCAACCGGCGCGCAAGTGAACCACGGCGTGTGGTCGCCGAACACCACCTGGCGCACGCCCGCCTCGAAGCCCTCCTCGGAGGGATCGAGGAGCGGTACGTCCCAACCCCAACGAACCGCCGGCAGGTCCACGAAGTCGGCAGC
The DNA here is from genome assembly GCA_003556805.1 of Trueperaceae bacterium. Classification (GTDB taxonomy): domain Bacteria; phylum Deinococcota; class Deinococci; order Deinococcales; family Trueperaceae; genus CSSed10-48. The sequence goes on from PWQI01000237.1 coordinate 5,816, forward strand.
CGCGACGAACGTGGCGGGGCCGAGGCCGACGAGGGCAGCCAGCACGAGGGCCCGGAGTACTCTCACAGGTACCTCGTCAGCAGGCGCACGATCCGCTGCACGACGCCACGCCGGTCTTCCGGCGTCAGCGACCGCCAGTTCCACGGCACCAGCGTGGCCTCGATGGGCCCGGACGCGGCGACCACCACGTCGACGCGGTCGCGCCCGGCGCGCA
>PWQI01000353.1 GCA_003556805.1 Trueperaceae bacterium
CAGCAGTGGAACGACGAGATTGGCGCCGACCAAAGGAGCCTCCACAGCCAGCCGTCGTCCTGGCCACCACGACCGTACCCCGTGGCGGTGGCCGGGTCCACCACGAGCTCAGCTCGTCGCTTTCATGACCCGCACCATCGCGCTAACGGCGGCGCCATGCCCGAAACCGCTGAGCTGGTTGACGGTGCCGGTGAAGAAGAGGTCGCGCTGCGGGGTGTGGAAGGCGAAAGCGCCCGACTGGCCCCAGAACCCGAGGAGCTCTCCGAGCGGCTTGAAGGGCGACATGAACCACGGAAGCCACTGCCGCTCCAGACCGATGCCGAAGTCGAACTGCCCGGGGAAGTAGATCCGGTTCCAGCGCTTCAGCTCGTCGATCGTCCGTGGCGGGAAGAAGGTGCCGTCGAAGAAGGCCTTGAGGAAGACCATCACGTCAGCTGCGGTGGAGACGACGCCGCCCTCGGCCGTGACCGAGGCGATGTACTTCGGGACGTGGAGCTGCCGGTCGCGGTAGTACATCGGTGCTGGCGTCGTGTCGCTCTCGTCGCGGAAGGCGTACGTGTCGCGCAGACCGAGCGGCCGGAAGACGAACTCGTCGAAGACGTCGGAGATCGACGCTCCGGTGACGGTCTCGATGATGCGGCCGAGCAACTCGTAGTTGGTGTCGGAGTAGTGGACCTTGCCTCGCTGACCCGGCAGGAAGCGGGGACGGAGCGTGCGCGCGCGCTCGACGATCCGCTCGAGCGGCCAGGCCTCGTCGTTCCCCTGCAACAGCGCGTCTCCTGCGTTGCGTCCGTCGGGCCCCTTGCCGAAGAAGTAGTCTGTCAGGCCCGAGGTGTTTGAGATCAGGTGCCGAACCGTGATCTGGTCGCTGCGGTCGACGCCGTCCACGACGTGGAGCCTGCGCGTCAGGCCGGTGCCCAGGTAGCGCTGCATCGGGTCGTCCAGGGAGATGCGCCCCTGGTCGCGCAGCCGGAGGACCACGACCGTGACGATCATCTTGGTGACGCTGGCGATGAAGTAGCGCTGGTCGGCCTGCAGATTGCCGGCGGCGCCGCGCCACGCCAGCGTGCCGTCGCCGCTCTCGACGCACACGATGGCACCGTGGACGGCGCGGCTGCGGGCCATGCGCTGCACGGTGGTTGCGAGGAACTCGTCGCTCGGGTACGTGCGCGCGGCGGAGGCGGCGGTGGCGGTGGTCGGCATGGCGACGTTCCCCTCGTGGCGCGCTCGGCGCACGCGCGCAGCGCTGGCCCACGCCGACCGCTCCTCACGCTGGTCGGCGTCCGCCGCAACACCAGTACACTGCGACGGGCCCGAGCGTTCCAGGGACGGAGGTACTCCGGCGGCAACGCCGGTTGCGCTGTGGGTACACTCGTCGTGATGGCGCAGGAGACGATCCTCGTGGTCGACGACGAGCCCACCAACCTGATGGTGCTTAGCGATCTGTTGCGGCCAACGTACGGCGTGCGTGTCGCGAAGGACGGTGAAGCGGCGCTGCGGGCCGTGGCGACGCCGCCTCGTCCGGACCTCGTCCTCCTCGACGTCATGATGCCGGGCATGGACGGCCACGAGGTCTTGCGACGCTTGCGTCAGGACGAGGCCACGTCCGACCTGCCCGTGCTGTTCCTGACCGCGCTGGTGGACGTCGAACACGAAGAGCGGGGCCTCGAGGCCGGCGCCGTCGATTACCTCACCAAGCCGATCCGGCCGGCCATCGTGCGCGCCCGCGTGCGGATGCAGCTCGACGTCAAGCGCGCCCGCGACATGTTGCGCGACAACAACGCCTTCTTGGAAGAGGAGGTACGACGCCGCGTCGAGGAGATCGCCCTGACCGAGTTCGCCGGCATCCGCGCGCTCGCGCACCTGGCCGAGACGCGTGACCTCGACACGGGCGTGCACATCCTGCGTACGCAACGCTTCGTCGAGGAGCTAGCCCGGCGGCTGCAGGACCACCCTCGGTTCGCACACGCCCTCACGCAGGCGACCGTCGATCTCATGGTGCGGGCTGCGCCGTTGCACGACATCGGCAAGGTGGGCATCCCTGACAGCATCTTGCTCAAGCCAGGTTCGCTGACACCGGAGGAGTGGACCGTGATGCAGTGCCACACGACGCTTGGTGCGGACGCCCTGGCGCGCGCCGAACACGACGTCGGCAAACCGGTCCCGTTCCTGCCGATGGCGCGCACGATCGCGCGCTCCCACCACGAGCGCTGGGACGGCAGCGGTTACCCCGACGGCCTGGCGGGTGACGACATTCCCGTCCCGGCACGGCTCATGGCCGTCGCGGACGTGTTCGATGCGTTGATCTCCAAGCGGGTGTACAAGGACGCGATGAGCATCGACCAGGCCAGAGCGATCATCGTGGAGGGCCGCGGCACGCACTTCGATCCGGATGTGGTGACTGCCTTCGAGGCGGCGTTCGACGCCTTCGCCGCGATCGCCGCCAAAGCATCGGCTGGCGAGCCTTGACGCCATGGCGGAGGCACGCGGTCGTTGGCGCCGTGGTGGTGCTGCTGCTGGCGCTCAGTGTCGCCTGGGTGCTGCAAGGGCGACTGCGTGAGGCGCGGAGGCAGCTCGAAACGGTCGCGGCGATGGAGGAGCACCACATCGAGGTGTGGCTCGGCGAGCGCTGGGCGAGCGCCGGCCTCTCCGGGACGAGCTTCCCGCAAGCCGAGCTCTACCAGGCATGGCGCACTGAGGGAGATGAGGTGGCCCTTGACCGGCTCTTCGTGCGGTTGCGCCAGTTCGCCGAGGCGGGCGGGTTCGCGAACGTGGCGCTGCTCGACCAGGGCCTCGACCTGGTGTGGTCTGCCGAGCCGTTGACGGTCGATCTCTCGGCCGTTGCGCGCGCGCACTGGCCGGCCGGCGCTGAGCCTGGGAGCCAAGCGTTCCTCGAGACCGATTGGCACGGCCCCAGCGACCCGATGGTGGGCGTCGCCGTTGCGCTACCGACCGAGGGTTCGGAGGCCGCGCCGGTGGTGGTGTACACACTCATGGCCGACGACATGCTGACGCGCGCCCTGCGGGCGTGGGCTGGCACGAACCCGCCCATGCGCGTGATCGTCTTCCGGGCGACCGCCGCCGGACTCGAGGGGCTTGCCGACACGTCGGGCGCGGTTTCGGGGGCGTTCGAGTCCTGGTCGATGCCGTGGTCGCACGACACAGCCCCGGCTGTGCGTCTGGCTCGTGAGGAGCTCGAACCAGGGGCGAGTGCGGTCGGTCCGGACGATCGCGGCGTCCCGGTGTTGGTCGCTGGCGGCACGGTCGGAGCGCTCGGCTGGTACTTCGTCGTCGAACGCGAGCGTGCGCGTGTCTGGGCGACGGTGGTGCCGACCGTGGCGTTGGCAGCGGTCATCGCCGCGCTGGCGTTCGTCGCTGCGGCGGCAGGGCTGGCGAGACTCGGCGACCGCCAGGCGCTCCTCGCGGAGCTCGCGGCGAGTGGGGCACGAGCCCAGCGGTCCGCGGCGCTCACACTGCTGCAGGCCGTGTCCGACGCGTCGCCTGACGCCATCTTCGCAAAGGACCTTGAGGGTCGTTACACCCTCGTCAACAGCGCTGCCGCCGCGTTCGCCGGGCTCGCACCCGACGAGATGATCGGCCGCGACGACAGCGGCATCGTGTCAGCCGATGAGTTCGAGCGGCTCCGCGAGCATGAGCGGTGCGTGGCGCGTGAGGGCCGCGTCATGACCTTCGAGGAGACCGTCTCGCTCCCGCTGGGCCAACGCATCTTCCAAGCCAGCAAGGGTCCGCTCCGCGACGGCAGCGGCAACGTGTTCGGCATCTACGGCATCGCCCGCGACGTCACGGAGAGCCTGAGCGCGCAGCGCACCATCGAGGAGCAAGCGCGTGCGCTGCAGCGTCAAGTCGAGGAGCTCGAGCGCTTCAACAGCGCGTTCGTCGATCGCGAGATCGCCATGGTCGAGCTCAAGCGCCAGGTCAACGCCGCCATGCGCGCGCTCGGCAGGCTCGAGCCCTACGACCTGGGTGACGTCGACGCCGATGAGGATCAGGGTGCCTGAGTCCCCGGTCTTCACGGGCATGCTGCTCAATGGCGCGTTGCTAGTCGCGCTGTCGCTTGCGGCGAGCATCGTGCCCTGGGGTCGTGATGAGGCGGGCTGGCGCTGGTCGCGGCAGTTCCTCATTGGCGTTGTCGTGGCGGCGTTCGGGGTCGGCGTCATGCTGATGCCGGTCGTGCTCACGCCTGGGCTCGTGCTCGACGTTCGCTCGGTGCTGCTGTCGCTCTCGGGGCTGTTCTTCGGTGCGGTTCCGACGGTGATCGCGATGGCGGCGACGGCGGTCCTGCGTTGGAGCCAAGGCGGTGTCGCCATGTGGCCCGGGATCGGTGTGATCGTCGCCTCCGGGGTGATCGGGCTCGCGTGGCGCCGGTGGCGGAGCGGACGCCTGCGCCGTCTCGGTCCCTCGGAGCTCTACACCTTCGGGATCGTGGTGCACGTCACCATGCTCGCCATCCTTCTCGGTGGCCTGCCGCAGCCCGCGCGCGCCGCCATGTGGAGCGAAGCGGTGGTTCCGGTGCTCCTGTTCTTCCCGCTGCTGACGCTGTTGGTCGGTCGGCTGTTGGTCATGCAGGCGGACAACGTGTGGACGCTGCAGACACTACGCGCGAGCGAGGAGCGCTTCCGGACGCTGTTCGAGAACAGCCACGCGATCATGCTCGTCGTCGACCCGAGCGATGGATCCATCGTCGACGCCAACGCGGCTGCCGTCGCCTTCTACGGCTACGGGGCCGACGAGCTCCGCGCCATGCACATCGATCAGATCAACATCGCCGTGCCGGAGGAGATGCACGGCGCCATGGCGCGTGCGATGAGCGCTGGGCCGACGAGCTTCGACTCCAAGCATCGCTTGGCGGACGGCTCGACCCGTGAGGTCGAGGTGTTCAGCGGACCCATCGAGCACGACGGCCGCTCCTTGCTCTACTCGCTCGTCATCGACGCGCAGGAGCGTCGGGAGGCCGAGGCGGCGCGGCGCGCAGGCGTCGAACGCGAAGCACGAGCGCGCGCCGAGGAGGCTGAGCGGCAGCGGCGCGCGCGGTTGGCTGCACTCAACCTGGCGCAGGATGCTCTGCGCTCCCAACGGGAACTAGCGGGCGTGCTCTCGCGGCTCGAGGTGCTCCTGAAGCATGCGCCGGTCGCGCTAGCGATGTTCGACGGCGAACTGCGCTTCATCGCCGTGAGCCGACGGTTCCTAACGGACTACGGGCTCGAAGACGTCGAGGTGATCGGTCGCCACCACTACGACGTGTTCCCGGAGATCCCGGAGCGGTTCCGTGAAGCGCACCAGCGCGCCCTCTCGGGCCAGGCGCTGCGGGCGGACGAGGACACGCTCGTACGCCATGACGGCACGGTGATGTGGCAGCGCTGGGAGGTGCGACCGTGGTACGGCGAAGACGGCGCCATCGGCGGCATGGTGCTGTTCACCGAGGATATCACCGCCGTGGTGCGTGCTCGCCAGCAGCTCGAGAAGCTTTCCGCGGCAGTGGAGCAGAGCCCCGAGAGCATCGTGATCACCAACCTCGACGGGGAGATCGAGTACGTCAACGAAGCCTTCGTTGCGGCGACCGGGTACACCCGCGACGAGGTGATCGGCCAGAACCCACGCGTGCTCAACTCGGGCAAGACGCCGAGCAGCACGTACCGAGAGATGTGGGACGCGCTCACCGCGGGCGAAACCTGGAAGGGTGAGTTCGTCAATCGCCGCAAGGACGGCAGGGAGTACATCGAGTTCGCGACGGTCTCGGCGATCATCGGGAGCGATGGCAACGCCACCCATTACGTGGCGGTCAAGGAGGACGTCACCGAGAAGAAGCGCATGGGACGGGAACTCGATCGCTACCGGTACGAGCTCGAGGCGCTCGTGGCCGAGCGGACTCTGGAGCTCGAAGCGGCGCGTGAACGCGCCGAGGCCGCCAACCGCGCCAAGAGCTCGTTCCTGGCCAACATGAGCCACGAGATCCGCACACCGCTCAACGCCGTCGTGGGGCTCACGCACCTGCTGCAGCTCGACGACCCCACGCCACGTCAGCGTGACCGGCTCGCCAAGATCGACGGCGCAGCCAGTCACCTGCTGGCGATCATCAGCGACGTGCTCGACATCGCGAAGATCGAGGCCGGGCGGGCGTCGCTCGACGTGCGCGACTTCCATCTCTCCGCCGTGCTCGACCAGGTGCGTTCGATGATCGCCGGGGCGGCCGCGGCGAAGGGCTTGACGCTCGAGGTGGACGAGGATCACGTGCCGCAATGGCTCCGTGGCGACCCGACCAGGCTCCGCCAGGCGCTCCTCAACCTCGCGGCCAACGCCGTGAAGTTCACCGAGACCGGCACCGTCTGGCTGCGCTCGAACCTCATCGAGCAGAGCGGGACCACGCTGCGCGTGCGCTTCGAGGTCGAGGACACCGGGATCGGCGTCGCGCCCGAGGCGCTCGAGCGGCTCTTCACGCCCTTCGAGCAGGCCGACGCCTCCGTGACGCGCCGCTACGGCGGGACCGGGCTCGGTCTCGCGATCACCAAGGAGTTGGCCGAGATGATGGGCGGCGAGGCGCGTGTGGAGAGCACGGTCGGCGTGGGTACGCTCGTCTGGTTCACGGCCGAGCTCGAGGTCGGCCGTGGCGTGATGCCTTCCAAGGACATCGAACTCCTCGGGGATCGCGATGGCATCGCCACGTGGCGCAGGTTCGCGGGATCGCGCGTGCTCGTGGCCGAGGACCATCCGATCAACCGCGAGGTGGCGGTCGAACTGTTGCACGGCTTCGGGCTCGATGTCGAGAGCGCGAGCGACGGCCGCGAGGCCGTCGAGCGGGCGCGCCGAAGCCGCTTCGACGTCGTCCTGATGGACGTACAGATGCCCGTCATGGACGGCCTCGAGGCGACCCGCGCGATCCGATCGCTGCCCGGCTACGCCGGCGTTCCGATTATCGCGATGAGCGCCAACGTGTTCGACGAAGACCGCCGTGCCTGTCTAGACGCGGGCATGAGCGACTTCGTCGCCAAGCCGATCGATCGACAGGCGCTCGCCGCGACGTTGGCGCGATGGCTCGAGCAGCGGGAGTGGGCAGCGAGCGTCGGGCGCATCGCGCGCACAGGGGGTCAGCCGCTGACGCCCGCCGACCGGGCAACGGCCGGACTCGCGTGGCCCGGACTCGACGTCGACACGGGGCTCGAGGCCGTCGGAGGCGATCCGCAGCGTTACGGCGAGCTGCTGCGCCGCTTCGCCCGGGCCCACGCGCGCGACGCTCGGCAGCTGCGGATCGAACTCGAGCGTGGCGACCGCGAGGCGGCGCGTCAGCGGCTGCATGCGCTCGGTGGCGTCGCGAGCATGCTCGGCGTGACCTTGGTGCACGCCGCCGCCACGAGCTTGCAGCGCGTGTTGCGTTCAGGTGGCGATGTACCTGCGGACCTGATCGACACCTTGGAAGCGGCGCTCGAAGGCTTCGTGGCGTCGGTGCCGAGCCTCCCGGATGCTGCGGTGAGCCCGCCGCCGGAGGCCGCAGCCCTCCTCCCGACCGATGCCGTGCTCGAGCGACTCGCGGCGCAATTGGAGGTCGACGACCCGGACGCGAGCGCATGGCTCTCGTCACAGTTCACGGGCGTGCGCCAGGTGTTCGGTGATGAAGCGGACCGGCTCGCCGACGCGGTCGAGCGCTTCGACTACGCCGCCGCCAGGGAGATGGTGGCTCGGCTCCGGTCCCGTCGCTGAGGTGGTCAAGCGGCAGAACGTCCGCGCGCAGGACGTGGCACGACGACCGACCCATACCTGCTATACGACACGCTCGCCCGCTGGCCCGGCGCTCCTGCGCTCGTCGAGGCCATCCGCGAGGCGTCGGCTGCAACCCGCTGACCTGAACGGCGACCTCGCCATCGCATGCCGATCACCCGAGTCAGCGGCGCATGGTGACGGCGCTGTCAGTTCGGAGCCGGCCGAGTCGGGAACAGCGCTCGCCACGCCTCGGCGGCGGGGTCCACGGTTCGCACTCGGACGACGGCGGGCGGCGTGTGCACCAACCATAGGCTCACCTCGTGGCGCCCGACCGTCAGCATGCCGATCAGCACGGCGACGGCGGCCTTGCGCCGCAGCGCGGCGAGCGTCTCATCGATGACGGAACGGTCCACGTGGTCCGTAGCCTAGCGTGCTCGGGGGCGCTCCGGCGTCGGCCGACGATCAGTGGTCGCGGTGTCGACGCGTTTGCGGTCGATCGACGGGCTGCGTCACCGTGTACCGTGGGCTCGAGCGAGGAGCGTGAGCGAATGGATACGTCGATCTTCCGCGGCTGCATGCCGGCCCTGATGACACCCTGCGACGCCGAGGGCAGGCCCGACCACGCCGCGCTGGTGCGCACGGCGAAGACGCTGATCGACGCCGGCATGACTGGCGTCGTCTACTGCGGTTCGATGGGGGAGTGGCCGCTGCTCAGCGACGAGCAGCGCCGGGAGGGCGTGCGGCATCTGGTCGAGGCGGGTGTGCCCGTCGTCGTCGGCACCGGTGGGCAGAGCCCGGCCGTAGCCGTGGCCCACGCGGCGCATGCCAGTGAGGTCGGCGCGCAGGGGTTGATGGTGATTCCTCGGGTGCTGTCTCGCGGCACCTCGGTCGCGGCGCAGCGAGCGCACCTCGGTCGCGTGCTCGCCGCTGCGCCGGAGCTTCCGGCGGTGATCTACAACAGCCCGTACTACGGTTATGAGACCGGCCCCGAGCTCTTCTTCGAGCTGCGGCGCGAGCACGTCAACCTGATTGGTTTCAAGGAGTTCGGCGGTGCGGCGGCGCTCACGCGCGCGGCGGAGCACATCACGCACGCCGACGACGAGTTGCTGCTGCTCGTCGGCGTCGATACGCAGGCGTTCCACGGCTTCGTGCGCTGCGGCGCGGCCGGGGCGATCACGGGTGTGGGCAACTGCCTGCCCACCGAGGTCCTCGCGCTCGTGGACCTGTGCCGCCGCGCCGCGGCCGGCGACCCCGAGGCGACGCGTCTGGCGTGCGAGCTCGACGACGCGTTGCACGTGCTCTCGACGTTCGACGAGGGGCCCGACTTGGTCCTGTACTACAAACACCTGGCGGTCCTCATGGGCGACGACGCCTACGCGCGGCCGGTGGACCCGAGCGACGCGCTGAGCGCGAGCCAGAGGCGGTTCCTCGAAGTGCAGCTGCGGCGCTTCCAGACGTGGTGGCGGGCGTGGCCGGGTGCCGTGAGTCTCACCAGCTAGCCCAGGGCGCGCTGAGGAGTCGGCCCTGCCTGAACTCGGCTCAGGGACTGGCTCCGGAAGCGGGGCCACGCTCTTGTCACGGTTCTGCCACGGTGCCGCCACGGACGGTCGTCTAGCGTCACCTCGCCTGAGCGTCCGCCGCGCCGACACGGTGCGGGGGACGTCGGCGGAAGGAGCGCAGCATGATCGTGACCGGAGTTCGTACGCTCGTTCGCAGCGCGCTGATCGCGTCGTTCGCCGTGGCCGGCGTCGTGGTCGCGGAGGTCACCGCAGGTCCAGGCGGAGGGAGTGGCGTGATCGACGCCGAGGCGCGAGCCGCTCGTGTGCATGGCGCGCACGGCGCACGGTCGAACGCACGCGACGCGCAGCACGAGGAGGCGGTGTGGACCGCCGTCGCGCGCTTCGCCAACCGAACGACGGCCCTCGAGCACGGCTACGAGGCGTGTGGCGAATGCGGAGGTGGTGGCAGGTACTACGTCGACGCGCGTGAAGCGCGACTCGACGACCCGACCCTCACTCCCGAGGCACCGTACGTCCTGTGGTACGAGCGTCTCGCAGAGGGACGGTCGGCACTCGTCGCCGTCAAGTACGCGGTTTCCGTCGATGCGTGGCGCGACGCTGGCAACGACGGGCCCCCGACGCTGCTCGGTCGGTCGTTCGCACGCGACGACGACTTCCTCGGCGAACCGGTCTACCTCCTGGTCGTCCCGGCCGAGCGCACCTACCCAGCCGGTGGCCTCCTGGAGTGATCCTGCGCCTGCGATGCACGGCGCGCGGCGAGCATCGTTCGTACGCCGCGAAGCTGTGGCGTCGCTCGGTGGCCGGCACGGCTTGCCTCGGCCGTGCCAGCCGCTATGGTGCTGTATGCCCGAAGGACCCGGACCACGCGTGCGGTTGCTGGGGAGACCCGCGGTGCGCGACGACGACGGTGACTGGAGGGAGTTCCCAACGGGCCTGCGAGCGGCTGCTCTCGGCTACTTGGCGTTCCAAGGGCGCTGGGTGGCGCGCGACGAACTGCTGGCACTGTTCTGGCCGGATCGGCCAGAGGCGACGGCTCGCGGGAACCTACGACCCCTGTTGGCGAGGCTCGCCCGTGATCGGCGGGTGCGCGCATTGGAACGGGAGCGCAGCCGCGTCCGGTGGCGGACCGCGAGCGACGTCGCCGACCTCGTGCGGGCGGAGCGGGAGCGTCGCTGGGTGGACGTGTGGCGGCTCGCGGGCGGTCCATTGCTCGAGGGAGTCACGGTGATGCGAGCGCCGGAGTTCGAGTCGTGGTTGACGATCGAGCGTGAGCACGTGCGCGACGTGGTGCGCACCGCCGGGATCAACGTCGCCGATGCGGCGCTGAAGGCGGGTGAACTCGACGAGGCCAGTTCGGTGTTGGCGGCGTTGCAGCGCATGGATCCGTTGGACGAAGCGGTGGTCCGGCGGCTGATGATCGCGCTCGCGCGGCGGGGGGCTCGGGGTGAGGCGCTGGCGGCGTTCGAAGCCTTCGTGGAGCGCTGTGGTGAGGAACTCGGTGTCGAGCCGGAGCCGGCGACGTGCGATCTTGCGGACGCGGTGCGCAGCGGCGTGGAGGGAACCTCCGACGTGACGGTGCCGGTGCCACCGACACGCCCGCGGGTCGCGTTGCCCGTGCCGCCGACGCCGCTCGTCGGGCGGCGCCGCGAGTCGGAAGACGTGACGAGTCGCCTCGTGGACCCGAGCTGTCGGCTGCTGACCCTCGTCGGGCCTGGCGGGATCGGGAAGACGAGGCTGGCACTCGACGTCGTGCGGGCGGCCGCACCTCGCTTCGCGCACGGCGCGTGCGTCGCCGACCTCGCACCTGCTTCGAGCGAAGCCGGCATGCGCGCGATCGTCGCGGACGCGCTGGGTGTCGGGCCGGTGGAGGGCGACGACGAGCGGGCGATCGCCCGTGACGTCGGCACGAGGGAGCTGCTGCTCGTGTTGGACAACGTCGAGCACCTGGCGTCGATGCCGAGGTTCGTGAGCGAGCTGGTGCACGACGCTCCGGGCCTGAGCGTGCTGGTGACGTCCCGCGCCGTGCTCGGTCTCGCTTCGGAGTCCCGCTTCGACGTGCCGGGGCTCGCGCATCGTGCCTCGAGGCCATCGGGCGAGGACACGAGTGCCGCGGATGCCACGCTGGGAGTCGACGGCGCACGGCAGGGTTCTGAAGGCACGCCCTCCGAGGCCGCGGCGCTGTTCGTGGCGGCCGGCCGCCGGGCATCACCAGGTTTCGACCCCGGGCCACGCGACCTCGAGGTGATCGAGGGCATCGTGACGGACCTGGCCGGCTCGCCCTTGGGCATCGAGCTCGCCGCGGCCTGGGTGCGCGCCATCGACGTGGGAGCGGTCGCCGACGAGCTCGCGCACGGGATCAACATCCTCACGAGCGATGCGCCCGATCGGTCACCTCGGCACGCCAGCATGCAAGACGTCCTCGACCAATCGTGGTCGATGCTGCAGCCGCGCTAGCGTGAGGCGATGCGTCGACTGGCCGTCTTCCGTGGCGGGTTCGACCTCGCCGCGGCGCGGGACGTGGCGGGTCTGGAGCTGCCCGTGCTGCTCTCGCTGGTGAACAAGTCGTTCGTGTGGCGGGGTGCGGACGGCCGCTACGCACGGCATCCGCTCGTGTGGCGCGACGCTCGGGAACGGGCGCAGGCGGACGAGGCGGCGTTCGAGGAGACGCGATCGCGGCATGCCCGCTTCTATCTCCGCATGCTTGCGGAGCGACCGGACGCGTACCACCACCCCGGTGACTCTCCGATGTTGCACGAGATCCACCGCGACCTCGAGAACGTTCGCGAAGCGTGGCGGTGGGCGGTGGAACGAGGAGCCCACGACGTGCTGCAGCCGGCCATCGGTGCGTTGACCGCGTACGCATGGTCTCGGAAGCGGTCTGGCCTGATCGAGGACCTGTTCGGTGCGGCATTGGCGACGGCGCCGAATGGGAGCGTGCTGCACGGGTTGCTCACGGCCGGCTTGGGCTGCGCCCAGACCTGGACCGGCCGAGGTGATCACGGGGTGCAACGGCTTCGAGACGGTGTTCGAGCGATCGAGGGCCGGGTCCAAGCGGCCGATCGCGCGTGGACCAACGTCGGGCTCGGCCTGGCACTGGCTCGTCGCGGTGAGCGAGCGGAGGCTCTCGTCGCGTTCGAACGAGCTGCGCAGAGCTACGAGGAGCTCGGGCTCGTCGTGCCCGAACTCGCGATGCGCAACAACGTGGTCGAGCACCGCGCCGAGGGTGCGATCGAGGCGCTCGAGGGCCTCCAGGCGCTCGAGCGTCGCGTGCGGCGCGAAGGGGCACCGGCGCACTACGTCCTCTCATTCGTGTTGGCCGGCATCGCCATCCTCAGGCAGCTGCTGGGCGATCACGCGGCGGCCGTGCGAGCGGTACGGGCCAGAGGCGCGTACGAGCACGTGCTGGGCGGCTCGTTCCTCTCCTGGGGCTCGCGCAATCTGCTCGCGAAGGCGTACTTGACCGCAGGTCGTCTGCGGCGGGCCGAAGCGATCGCGTGCGGCACGCTGCGGCGGCGCGCCTTCGCTGAGGCCCGTGAGCGCTTCCCGGACGAGGTGTCGTACGCCACGGCCGTGATCGGTCGGGTCGCGCTCGTCCGTCGCGACCTCGACGCTGCGGAAGCGTGGTCGAGACGTGCGCTCGAGCGGCACCGCGAAGCGCACGGGCCTCAGGCCGGCTTCACGTTCGCCGGCGAGACGCTCGTGCGCGTCGCGTTGGCCGAGGGCGACCCGGACGGCGCGGCGAGCTGGCTCGAGGCGGCCCAGCAGGGTCCCGAGCCGCGCTGGTACGAGGGGCACCTCGCGACCACCGCCCGGCGGGTGGTCGCGCTCACGATCGAGGCGGACGTCCGCGTGGCGCAGGGTGCGGTGGGCGCTGCACGAGCGACCCTGCGCGATGCGCTGGAGGTCGCGATGTCCGCCGACCTGGTGGCGCCGGGGCTCGCGACGCTCGTGAGCGCGGCTCACTGCTTCGGTTCCGCTGGCGACGAGGAGCGTCGCGACAGCCTGTTGCGCTACGTTCGCGACCATCCTCGCGCGCCGTACGATGCGCGATGCGCCGCCGCACGTCCGTTGGCTGGTGGCAACCACGCTGTCTTCGATGGTGTGGACGACGGCGTCGAAGGCGTCATGAACACGATCTCCGACGTGGCGATCGAGCTGGCGCGCACCCTCTAGACCATCGCTGGCAGGTGTGCACTACTCCGCCGGAGCCGCAGCGAGCGTGGCACCCATCGCGCGATAGGTCGACGCTGCCCGCTTGTCACGTGTGAGGCGTGGCTGGCCGTGGTGTCTGGCTGCCGCGGCCACGAGCGCGTCGTAGACCGAGCCTCCTGCGATTCGGTGCCGCGCGAGTTCGGCACCGAACGCGGCCGTCGCGGACTCGCTCAGGAAGGCGCTTGTCGGGAAGTTGTGAGCGAGCAGCCGCTCGGCGTCGGCCGGGGAGCGCCGAAGGTCGCCGGGGAGGCGGGTCAGAACGGAGTACGTCTCGAACCAGGCGTGGCCAGCGAGTCCGAGCCGGTAGCCATGCACGCTTGCGACCGTTGCGTCGTGCGCGTCGTGGTCCTCGAACACGAGTGCGATGGCGGTACTCGTGTCGAGGAGCAGGACGGGCCTCGCATCAGCGCTGGTATCGGTCGGCATCGATCAGCTCGCGGACGACGGTGCCGTCGATCGATCGTCCGGTTCGGGGATGACCAGCAAGCCACCTTCTTCGCGCAGCTGGTCGCCCACGATCGGGCGGATGCGGAGATCGGACCCCTCGATGTCGATCTCGACCGTGCCGCCGCCGGCGAGGCCGATCCGCTCGCGGAGTTGGCGGGGAACGACCAGTCGACCGGCCTTGTCGATGGTTGTTTTCATGCCATACGGCGTACCATGCAACGCGTATGCGATGCATCGTCGCCTCTCAGCCGCACCCGCAGCTGCCGCACCCGCCGCCAGCGGCCGCCACGAGCCGCTGCTCGATACGCAACGACGTCGGCGTGGCCGCCAGGCCACCCAGCGAGGTGCAGCGGTGCTCGCGCGGCATGCGCTTCGCGACGTCGCGTGCGGCGTCGACGACCTCGTCGAGCGGGATGAGCGGGTCGAAGCCGGCGAGCGCCATGTTGGCGCAGGCGAGCGCGTTGCTGGCAGCCATCACGTTCTTGCCGAGGCAGGGCGCCTCGACGCGGTTGGCGATCGGGTCGCAGATGAGCCCGAGCATGCTCTGCAGCGCCATCGACGCGGCGGCCAGGGCCTGGTCGCGGGTGCCGCCGGCGAGCGTGACGAGCGCGGCGGCCGCCATGCACGCGGCTGCGCCTCCCTCGGCCTGGCAGCCGCCGACCTCGGCTGCGAACGTCCAGCGCGTAGTGAAGACGACGCCCACCAGGCCGGCGGCGAGCATCGCGCGTGCCATGTCCTCTTCGTCCAGGCCCATCGCCTCGGCCATGGCGATCACCGCGCCCGGCAGTCCAGCGCACGCGCCCGCGGTCGGCGCGGCGACGATCACACCCATCGAGCTCTTCACTTCCATCAGTGCGGTGACGTAGAGGACGATGCGGTTGAGCGCGCCGCCGTCGAGCAACCGGCCGGCGCGCATCATCTCCTGGAAACGGCCGCTTTGATGTCCCAGCACGCGGTCGTCGTAGTGCGTGCCCTGGATGCCCTGATCGATCGAGCGTCGCAGGATGCGGACGATGTCGACCATCGTCGCGACGATCTCGTCCTCGGTGAAGCCGCTGCGCGCCGCCTCGTACTCGACTGCCAGGCGCCACAGCGGCGTGTGGCGCTCGCCGTCGACGCGAAGCAACTCCTCGCTCCCGGTGAAGGGGAGACGGACGCCGCGGCGCGACGGGACGGGCAGCACACGGCCCAGGCGCTTCACGCGCGACGGCCGCAGGTCGACGAGCGCCGCGTCGGGAACGGAGGCGTGGGCCTGGACCTGGACCAGGAGGCCGTCGGTGGTGTCGTGCACGAGGACCTCGTCGGCGTCGAGCCGCTCGGCCAGGCGCTCGGCGGCGGCGCGCTGCGCCGCGTCCAGCCAGACGAGCGTCTCGGCGTAACCGCCGTCCATGCGCAGCGGCACGCCGTCGAGTTCGATGACCTCCATCATGCCGCCGCCGGTGGAGATCGCGATCAGGGTGTGCTGCTCACGCGCGTTGCACAGCGTGAGCCGGTAGGTGTTGGGGTGCGGGTCGCCAACGTCGACCGTCTCGATGCGTAGGTCGATGCCCGCGTCGGCCAACGCCCGGGTCGAGTCGGGGAGGCGCTCGTCGTCGGCCTCCCAGCCGAGCAGCCCACCGAACAGGCCCATGTCCGATCCCTGGCTCGCGTGGGTGGTCGGCAGCGAGCCCTCGCGGTCGAACTCGACGAGCACGTCGGCGATGTCGCCGTCCATCAGGTCGCGCGCGAGCCGACCGATGCGGAGCGCAGCCGCGCAGTGCGAGCTCGAAGGCCCGCGCATGACGGGGCCGATGACGTCGTTGAAGATGCTGATGGCGGACATGCGGCATCGTAGCGCGGCCGTCGGCCGGGGCCGCCTTGCTCAGCGTGGCGTGACGAGGAGGTCAGGGAACATGGCGTCGTACACGGTCCGGTCGAACGTGAGCACGCGCAGGCCGTGGTGTGCGGCGTGCGCTGCGATGAGGAAATCGGCGATCAACCGGTGTGGCACGCTCCCCGACCGCCGTTGGCGCGCGTAGTCGCCGAAGGCCCGTCCTGCACGCTCCCACACCTCCGGCGGCATCGACCATGCAACGGAGATCCGGGCCAGCACGAGGAAGTCCCGAAGGGCTTCGGGCCGCTTCGACGCCATGAGTTCCGCGTACACCACCGGTGAGACGAACACAGGACCATCGTCACCGGCGTCACGCAAGCACTGCACGGCCACCGGGTGATGCGCCTCGTGCTGGAGCACCGCCGCGAAGATGACGTTGCTGTCAACGCTGGTCATCGACGTCGTCCCAACCGCGACCTTCCCTGACGTAGGCGACGGCGTCGCCGCCGATCTCCTCGTTTAGGTCGTCGAGATCGTGCTACGCCCACACCGCCTCGAGCGCAGCGCCGATGTCTGGGCGCACCAACGTCAGGCGCACGCTGCCGCCGTCGAGTTCGTAGCGGATCGTGTCTCCGGGTTCGATGCCCAGTGCGTCTCGGACACGGGCAGGGATCGTGACCTGGAGCTTGCTGCTGACCTTCCCCTCGATGGCCACGCGCGCCTCCTACGTCGACCACGATACCAAGGAGCGAACGTACGCGCAAAGCGCTTGGTACGTGCTCCTTGATACACGTGTGTGCGGTCGCGCGCGAGGCGCACACGCCACGCGTACCCGTCGCCGATGAGTCGGCGGTGGTGGCCGCCCAGCGCGTCGGCGCCCCAGGCACGCCGGCGCCCACGAGGCGTCAGCCGCGCAGTCGGCCGCGCGACTCCTGCTCAGGGTGTTGCACTAGGTAGGCCAGCCAGCCGCCGACGCTGAGCTCGCCCAGGTCGTTGTGACGCACGGTGGTGGACGTGTCGACCCCGGCCTCGCGTAGCTGCCGGACCAGGGCCAGCGACTCGGCCCGTGTCTCGGCGAAGGCCTGGCGCAACGCATGGACCCCGTCGTCGCGCTCGGGTCGGTAGGGGTGGTAGCCGTCTGCGACGAACGGTTCGCCCAGCGCGACGCGGAGACGGCGCTGCCCCCAGCGCTCGATGCCCACCCAGTGCGCGATCGCCTCGCGGTGATCGGGTGTGTCGCTCGCGGCAGCGAGCCTCGCGTCCATCGTCTGCCCCGACACCTCGAGCTCCGCGCCGAGCCGCCCGAGGTCCTTGCCGCGAGCGTGCCGCTCGGCGATGGTATGGCGGAAGACGCCGATCATGCGCTGGACGATCCTCATGACGGCAGCGTCCCACGAGATCGGGCGCTTGACTGCGAGCGAGGGCCCGCTTTGGCCCGGCACGAGCGCGCTTCGAGGACGGTCGCTCCCGCCGAGGCTAGCCACCCACGCCGAACGGCACCTCGGGACGCGCCGCCCGCTCCAGCAGCGAGCCGCCGAGCAGGGCGTCGATGTCGTTCTCGGAGGCGCCGAGCGCCTGGAGCCGCGTTTCGACGACCGTGACGAGCGCTGCCGGGCCCGTCGACGCCGCGTCCATGGCGGCGGACGCCGCCCAACGCGTCGGCGCGCCGAGGTCGAGGCCGAGGGCGACGGAGCGAGCACAACCGGCCTCCAGCAAGTGTTCGAGGAGCGCGTAGGGTTCGGCGTGGCCGTCGTCGTTGCGCAGAGACGACGCAAAGCCGAGCAGCACGCCTGCACGTGCCAAGTCCACGTGCAGGGCGGCGTCCTCGCGCCGGTCGACGTCGAGCAGGTAGAGGCGCTCGGGCGGCACCCCGCGCCCGTGGAGCCACTCGACCAGGTCCTCGACGCCGGCGCCGCGCTCGGTGTCCACCACCAGCAGCGCGCCGGTGCGCGCGCTGGCTTCGATCGCCCCGTCCCAGCAGGGATCGCCGTCCTCGGGCGTTCCGGTGAACGCCGTCTTGATCGCGGCCGCGCGGGCCATGGGCGCCTCGCGGAGGCCGCCCTCGAGCTCGCGCATGAACGTGCCCAGCGCAGCGTCGGCGGTGGTCCAAGGACGCAGGCCCTTCGGGTACGCCCTGGCACGATGGAAGCCCGTCAGGGCCGCGATCGCCACGCCGCTCTTGGCGGTGAGGCGGGCGAGGGCCGCCGCGTCGCGGCCGCACCCGGGCGCCTGGACGTCGAGGAGCGCCGCGCGTCGAGGAGCGGCGGCCGCGGCGAAGCGTGCGAGGCCGGCGGCCAGTCGAGTTTCGTCGACCAACGGGGGCACGACCTCGTCGACGAGCGAGGGAGGGGCGATCCAGGCGTGGCCATGCGCGTCGAGGCGCACGCCCGTGTTCGGTCGCACGATGGCGCCGGTGACGGTGGGCAAGACGGGGTCGCCGGCGCGCATCAGCGACGCGTGGCCTCACGGCGTGACGCTGCGCGCCGCTCAGGTCGGGGGGCCAAGCAGGGCGTCGGCATGACGTACTTCTACCCGGCGCGGGCCCGGCGCAACGTCGCGCCGAACCCTCGGGTCGGTGATGCGACGTGCGGAGCGCGGCCCTCCACCCGGTTACGGTGACAATCCACGGGAGGCGACATGCAGATCCAGTTCAACACCGACCGCAACATCTCGGGCGACGAGGCGATGACGCACCTCGTCGAATCCGTCGTCCACGGCGCCTTGGATCGCTTCAGCGAGCAGATCACGCGCGTCGAGATCCACGTCAGCGACGAGAACAGCGACAAGAAGGGCGGAAGCGACGTCATCCGCTGCCTCATGGAGGCGCGGCTCGGCGGCATGCAGCCCGTCGCGGTGACCCACAACGCGGGCACCGTGGTCGAGGCCGTCGACGGCGCGGCGGGGAAGATGCAGCGCTCCCTCGAGAGCACGCTCGGGCGCTTGAACCAGCGCTGACGAGCGCTGGCCGGCGGCCGAGCGCCGCTGCGCCACCGTGCCCGGTCCCTTCGTCGCAGAGCTATCAGCCTTCCACCCCTCGGTGATGGCCCGAGGGGGTGCCGTTTGGTCGACCCAGTACACTCTCCGTATGCAGCCTCGATCCGTGCCCGCGGCCGGCGGTCGCTCTGGCATGGGCGTGACGGCCACTCGGTACCTGACCGAGCGCGCCGGCGTGTCCGGCACATCGTGACCCGGGCGCCCGCGTCCATCGCTGGCGAGCGCACCTTGCTGCTCACGGGCGCGACGGGCTTCGTCGGCAGCGCGGTCCGTCCTGCGCTCGAGCGGGCCGGCTGGCGCGTGCGCGTGCTCACGCGCGACGCAGCACGAGCGGCGGCTCACGCACCGACGCTCGACTGGGTCGAGGGCGACGTGGGCGACCGCGACGCCATGGCCCGCGCGCTCGAGGGCGTGGACGCGACCCTGTACCTGGTGCATGGCATCCGGGAAGGCGCCGGCTACCACGGGCGCGAGGTCGCAGCCGCCGCCGACTTCGCCGCGGTCGCTGCCGAATCCGGGGTCGAGCGGATCGTGTACCTGGGGGGTGTGGCGCCGGTCGGTCCGGGATCCGAGCACCTGCGGAGCCGTATCGAGGTGGGCGAGACGTTGCGGGCCGGGTCGGTATCGACGATCGAACTGCGCGCGAGCATGATCGTGGGTCACGGCAGTCTGAGCTGGCTCATCGTCCGCGACCTGGCGGCGCGGCTGCCGGTGATGGTCCTGCCGCGCTGGCTGCGCTCGCGTACGCAGCCCGTGGCGATCGACGACGTCGTGGTCGCCGTCGTGCGGACGTTCGACCTGCCCATCGAGGTGAACGGATGGTTCGACATCCCGGGTCCCGAGACGCTCTCCGGCAAGGAGATCCTCGACCGCACGGCCGAGCTGATGGGTCTGGGCGTGCCGCGCAGCATCGACGTCCCGTTCCTGAGCCCGCGCTTGTCCTCTCTGTGGATCCGTTTGGTCACGCGTGCCGACTGGTCGGTCGCACGCGAGATCGTGATCGGTTTGACCGAGGACCTGTTGGCTCGCGACGACGACTTCTGGGCGCGGATCGAGCATCCGCAGCGTATGAACTTCGATCGGGCGGCGCGCCGAGCGCTCGCGGCGGAGCGAGCGCTTGCGGCGGAGCGAGGGTCGCGGCCCGCCCGGGGGCCCTGGGCCCTCGTCGAGCGGGCGCGCGGGGTGGCGCCCGCCGCCGATGACGGCTGAACCGCGGGCGTACGGCGCTGCGTGAGGCCGGACACGGCAGCATGCGCGCCGGCCGACATGCACCCGCGACCGCCGCTGCGCTCCGAGTGGCGGCGTCCGTGGGCTTCGCGTCCGTGGACGTCGTCACCGGCGGTGTTCGCTCCGTTCGACACAATGAGCGTTCACGTGCGGGAAGTAACATTGGAAGCGTGTCTACTACCGCTCGCCACGCCTACGACGATCTCCGCAGACGCTTCGACCGCGTCGACCGCTGGGTGTCGACGCGCATGGCGCGATGGGGCATCGTCCTGCTGCGCTCTGCGCTGGGCATCGTGTTCGTGTGGTTCGGCCTCCTCAAGCCGCTCGGCCTCTCGCCCGCCGAGCCGCTCGTGCTCGCCACGGTGGCGTGGATGCCGCTCCTCGACGCGTACGGCTGGCTGGCCGTGATCGGCTGGTGGGAAGTCGCGATCGGTGTGACGTTCCTCTTCCGGAGCACCCTCCGCATCGCCGTCGCACTGTTGTTCCTGCAGATGGTCGGCGCGTTCATGCCGCTGGTCATCCTGAGCGACGTGACGTTCCAGGCCGGCCGCTTCCCGTACGCCCCGACGATGGAGGGGCAGTACATCATCAAGAACCTCGTGATCATCGCCGCGGCGCTCGTCTTGGGGGGCACGGTGCGCAATCGGCCGCACCGTGGCGCGTCGGGCCCGCCGCCGAGACCATCCTCGACGAGGCGCAGCGTTCGGAGGCCGACCTGATCGTGATGGGTACGCACGGCCGCACCGGGATCGCGCTGTTCCTCAACGGCAGCGTGGCCGAGAAGGTCGTGCGCCACGCACGGCGACCGGTGCTGATCGAGCACGAACGCAGCGGCTGAGCGGTCGCGCCGACCTCGGAGCGCCTGGCGCGATGGAGCGCCGTCAGCCGCGCCGAGCGCTCTCCATGAACGCGCGCTCGCGTTCGAGCTCCTTCGCCCGGCGCACCGCGGCCAAGCGCACGTAGACACCGATCACGTACGTGGCGCAACCGCCCGACACGGCCAGCATGAGCACGCCGAGCAGGGGCCTCCCTTGGGCGAAGAACATGCCCGCGTAGAGCACGAAGATCACGCCTACGGTCGCCATCACGAGCGGTCCGGCCTTGAGTCCGTACATGGGCGCATCGTACGAGAGGCTCAGGCGCAGCACGCGCAGCTGTGCTAGGTGTCGTACGCGCCGGCCGTGGCGACCTCGACGCGGTTGCGTCCCGCCGCCTTCGCGGCGTACAGCGCTCGGTCGACCCGCCTGAACAGCGTGTCGGTGGTGGTGCCGGGCTCGAACGAGGCGACGCCGATGCTGACCGTGAGGTTGCCGACGCCGTCGAACGCCTCGTCCGCAACGCGTGCAAGCACTCGTGACGCGAC
>PWQI01000189.1 GCA_003556805.1 Trueperaceae bacterium
GCCTAGCGCGGCGCGGGCGCGCGAACGGCCAAACCGTGTCGTCTAGGATCGGGATTCTAAGCTGCGCTACGCTTCTCGTGTGTTAAACCACCAACCAGACAGCCGAAGGTAGGAGCCGATCGGTCGAGCACCGTCGTACGCGTGCGATGCGCCGATAGGCTCTCAGATGAAGTTTCTCGTTCGAGCGACCGCGGGAGATCCGATGCGCTACCAAAACCACCGACAGGACCACTTGCCGCAAGTGCCGTCGATGAGAGCGCATGCCCGGGCCGGGAGGCTGGTCGCGGCGGCGGCGACCGCCGTTGCGGCGGCCCTGCTCGGTGGCTGCGAGATGCCCATCGCCCTCGACCCGCGCGGTCCCGCGGCCGCCGAGATCGCCCGGATCTGGTGGCTGCTGTTCTGGACCGCCGTGGTCGTCAGTGTGATCGTGTTCACCCTGCTCGGCTTCGCGGTTCGGCGCGCACGCACGTCCGCCCGGACCGACGAACCACACCCGACGTCCGAGGAGGGTGCTCGCATCGACAACCGCGCGACCGGCTTCGTGCTGATCGGTGGCGGCCTGATACCTGCGCTGATCCTCATCGCCGCCACGGTGCTCACGCTCACCGGCCTCGCCGTCTTCGACCGACCGCCCGACGGCGTGGAGCACACGATCGTAGTGCGCGGCCACATGTTCTGGTGGGAGGTCGAGTACCCGGAGCACGGCGTCGTGACCGCCAACGAGATCCACGTGCCCGTCGGCCAGCCGGTGCGCGTGGAGCTCGAGTCGGCGGACGTCATCCACTCGTTCTGGGTCCCC
The DNA here is from genome assembly GCA_003556805.1 of Trueperaceae bacterium. GTDB lineage: Bacteria > Deinococcota > Deinococci > Deinococcales > Trueperaceae > CSSed10-48. The sequence continues at coordinate 800 of PWQI01000189.1, forward strand.
CAGTTGCACGGCAAGATCGAGATGATCCCGGGGAAGACCAACGTGATCTACATGGAGGCGGACGAGGCAGGCACGTACTTCGGCAAGTGCGCGGAGTTCTGCGGCCGCCAGCACGCCAACATGGAGTTCCTGTTCATCGCACAGGAGCGTGACGAGTTCGATGCCTGGCTCGAACGGCAGGCGGCCGACGCGGCCGAGCCCACGGACGACATCGCGCTCCGCGGCCGCGACGTGTTCGTCGAGTCGCCATGCGCGGCGTGCCACAGCGTGCGCGGCCTGACGCCCGCCGCGGCGGAGGCGGGCCCCGACCTGACGCACCTCGCCAGCCGGCGCACACTCGCGGCGCGCACGCTGCCCAACGTGCCCGGCAACCTCGCCGGGTGGATCCTCGACCCGCAGGGCATCAAGCCGGGCAACCAGATGCCGGCCGTGAACCTCGAACCGGACGACTTCCACGCGTTGCTCGCGTACCTCGGAGGGCTGCGATGAACGTCGACCGGACGGTCGTCGCGCTGGCGGGCGTCGTGGTCGTCGCGGTCCTCTCGGTGGTCACCATCGTGTCGCCGCTCGGCCCGCGCGACCCGCTCCCTGCCGGGCTGGCCGTCGTGCGGGGCGATCCGGACGCAGGCCGGGCGACGCTCGCCGCACTGGGGTGCAGCGGCTGTCACGTGATCGCGGGTGTCCGCGTGCCGGGAGGACAGGTCGGACCGTCGCTCTCCGACCTCGGTTCGCGCCGCTACGTCGTGGGCAACCTACCGAACACGCCCGACAACCTGGTGCGGTTCATCGTCGACCCGCGCGGCGTGCGCCCCGACACGTTGATGCCCCACCTCGGGGTCACCGAGGACGACGCGTGGGACATGGTCGCGTACCTCGCCACACTGGGAGGCCGCCCGTGACGCAACACGACGAGGCCCAACAGGTCCACCACCATTACGGACCGCAGCACTCGACGCCGCGCGAGGGGCCGCCCGATCCCGAGTTGCTGGAACGGACCTGGAGGCCGCTCCCGGGCATCGTGGGCTTCTTCACGGTGGTCAACTACAGCACGGTCGGCATGCGCTTCATCGTGACCGGCTTCATCTTCCTGCTGCTCGGCGGCGTGCAAGCGCTCATCATGCGCACCCAGCTCGCCCAGCCGAACCTCGACGTCGTCTCGGCCGAACTGTTCCAGCAGCTCTTCAGCACGCACGGCGTGACGATGATGTTCTTCTTCGCCGTACCGATGTTCGAGGGGTTGGCGATGTACCTCGTGCCGCTCATGATCGGCGCGCGCGACATGGCCATGCCACGCCTCGGCGCGCTCGGGTACTGGCTCTACCTGATCGCCGGGATCACCCTCTTCGTCGGGTTCATCCTCGGCGTGGGCCCCGACGCGGGCTGGTTCGCACACGCACCGCTCTCGTCCGAAACCACCTTCACGCCCAAGCTCGGCATGGACATCTGGGTCACCGCGATCGGGTTGCTCGAGATCTCCGCCCTGCTCGCGGCGGTCGAGATCATCGTCACGATCTTCAAGTGCAAGGCCCCCGGCATGTCGATGGCGCGCATGCCCATCTTCGTCTGGGCCGCGCTGGTCATGTCGTTCATGATGCTGTTCGCGATGCCCGCGGTGCTGCTCGCCACGGTCGCCGTCGGACTCGACCGCATGGTCGGCACGCACTTCTTCAACGCCGCGATGGGCGGCGACCCGACCTTGTACCAGCACGTCTTCTGGTTCTTCGGGCACCCGGAGGTCTACATCATCTTCACGCCCGCGCTCGGCGTCGTGTCGGCCGCGCTGGTGACGTTCGCGCGCCGGCCGATGGTGGCGTACAGCATCGTGGCGCTCTCGTTCGTCGCGATGGGCATCCTGTCGTTCGGCGTGTGGGTGCACCACTTCTTCGCGATCGGCATCCCGCCGATCGGGCTCTCGTTCTTCGCCGCCGCCAGCATGATGGTCTCGATCCCCTCGGGCATCCAGCTCGCCGCATTCATCGGCACGGTCTGGACGGGCCGCGTGGTGCTCAACACGTCGTTCCTGTTCCTGATCGGCTTCGTCGTGATCTTCGTCATGGGCGGCGTCACCGGCGTGATGCTGGCCGCCGTGCCGTTCAACTGGCAGGTGCACGATTCGTACTTCGTCGTCGCCCACCTGCACTACGTCCTCATCGGCGGCGCGCTGTTCCCGCTCTTCGCCGGGCTCTTCTACTGGTTCCCGAAGTTCACCGGCAAGCTCCTGAACGAGCGCCTCGGGCGCTGGCAGTTCGGCATCATGTTCGTCGGCTTCAACGTGACGTTCTTCGTCCAGCACATCCTCGGCCTGCAAGGCATGGCGCGCCGGATACACACCTACGACGCCGACCTGGGGTGGGGCACGTTCAACCTGATCTCCACCATCGGCTCGTACGTGCTGGCGTTCGGCATCCTCTTGTTCGTCGTGAACTTCGTCTGGAGCCTGCGCAGCGGGCGCGACGCGGGCATCGACCCGTGGAAAGCGCCGACGCTCGAGTGGTCGGTGCCGTCGCCGCCTCCGCAGTACACCTTCGTCGAGCCTCCCGTGATCCGCAGCCTGTACCCGCTGTGGGACCCGGGCGAGTCACCATCCGGCGTCGAGACGGCCGCCGACCGGGGCGTCGCGCTGCGGCCCCAGATCCGTGAGGACTACCGCGAGACGTTCGGCACGAGCATCATGGACGGCGAACCGGAGTCGCGCATCAACCTGCGGGACAACTCGATCTGGCCCGTCCTCGCCTCGCTCGCGATCGGGATCGCCTTCGTGGGAGCTATGTTCAGCCTGTGGTTCTTCCCCATCGGCGCCGTGCTGTTCTTCCTGACCATGCTCGGCTGGCACTGGCCCTTCTCGAAGGAGGTGGCCTCGTGAGCGTTCGCGTCGGAACGCCTATGCTGCCCGTCTACACCCTGGGGCCCAAGTCGGTCGTCTGGTGGGGCATGATCGGGCTCATCGCCATCGAGATCGTGGTGTTCTCGGGTCTGATCGCGATGTACTTCTGGCTCCGCCTGGTGAACCCGTCGTGGCCGCCCGAGGGGATCGACACCAAGGGGCTGCTGATCCCGACCATCAACACGCTCGTGCTGATCGCGAGCGCCGTGGCGATGGTGGTCGCGAAGCGCGCCATCGTGCGTGGCAACCAGCGCGTCCTCAAGCTCGGGCAGATGGTCGCCATCGCGCTCGGCATGGTCTTCCTCGTACTGAAGTACATCGAGTACAGCGGCTACGGCTACGATTGGACCACGCATGCGTACGGCTCGATCACGTGGACCATCACGGGTTTCCACACCGCGCACGTGATCAGCGTCGTGACCAAGGGGCTCGTGGTGTTGACGATGGCGCTGCGCGGGATGTTCCGCCCCGACCGCCACCTGGCCTTCGAGGTCAGCACGCTCTACTGGGTGTTCGTGGTGGTGATCTGGATCCCGCTCTACTTCACGATGTACATCTCACCCCGACTGTGAGCGTCGACGGGGCACGCCGACAGCGGTAGGAGGGCCCATGACCGATCCAGCGAAGCTCGATCCCGCGATCGCCCATCGCCAGGGGCGCTGGCCCGAGGGACGCCCCCCGGGCATCGTGGCGAGCGTCGCACCGTGGTACGCGCTCCTGGGCGGAGGCGCGGCATGGGCGTTCCACCTCATGGTCGCGTACGCGCTGGTGGAGATCGCGTGCAACTCCGACAGGCTCGTCGGCACCACGTTCGGGCTACCGAACGCCCACGTGCTGGGCCTCGCGTTGACGCTGGTCGCCGCCGTCACCGCGTTCGGAGCGGCCAGCGTTGCATGGGCGATGGCGGGCGGCGCCATCCCGACGGACCCGGTCGACGACGCCGGGGCGCCCGAGGCGCTCGGCAGGCGGCGCTTCGTCGCCTACTTCGGCGTCGTGATGAACGGCCTCTTCCTGCTCGCCATCGTGATGGCCGGCTTGGCGTTCGTGTTCCTGCGCGCCTGCACCGGCTGAGGGGCTCGTGCAGCTGATGGGCACCTGGAACGTCGATCCGCTTGTCCTCGCCTGGCTCGCGCTGCTCGTGGTCGGCTACACGCGCGGCGTCACCATCCTGTGGCGTCGCGCCGGTACCGGAGCGGTGGTGGCGCGCTGGCGCGTCGTGGCCTTCGCGCTCGGGGCGTACACGCTGGCGTTGGCGGTCCTCTCTCCGCTCGACGCGTGGGCGCACGTGCTGTTCTCCGCCCACATGGTCCAGCACGTGCTGCTCATGCTGGTGGCGGCGCCGCTGCTCGTGCTCGGTGCACCGTTCGTGCCGCTGCTCTGGGCGCTGCCGCGCCGCTGGCGCCGGGCGGTCGGTCGTGGTTGGAACGACCGAGCGTGGCTCGGTCACGCATGGCACGCGCTCACGGGACCCGTCGTCGTGTGGTGTGTGCTCACCACGACGCTGTGGGTGTGGCACCTGCCGGGTCCGTACCAGGCCGCGGTGCGGTTCGGCAGCGTGCACGCGCTCGAGCACGCGACGATGCTCGGTGCGTCGCTGTTGTTCTGGTGGGTGGTGCTCCAGCCGACTGGCCGACGGCGCGTCGACGGCGGCAGTGCCGTGCTGCTCGTGTTCACCACCAAGATCCAGAGCGCCACGCTCGGCGCGATCATCACCTTCGCGCCGACGCCGATCTACCCGCTCTACGAGCCCGGCGCAGCGCTGGTCGGCATGACGCCGCTGCAGGATCAGCACCTCGCCGGTCTGATCATGGGTACGGTCAGCGGGCTGGTGTTCCTGGCGGCCGGCGCGCTCGTGTTCCTCGGCTGGCTCGGGTCGCTCGAACGGCGCGACCGCGCGGCCGGCGGCAAGACGCCACCGCGGGTCGTGCGGGGGCCGCCGCTCGAGGTGGGCCGTTGACGGCACGGCCCTCCGTCGCGCGGGCGATGCCGACGACCATAAGCGTACCGTACGGTACGGTACACTTACGGTCGTGAACGCACCGATCCAGCGACCCCCAGCGAGAGGAGCCCCCATGCGCACACCCGTCGAAACCGCCACCGACCGTGTACCCGTCGCCATCGTCGGCGCCGGACCCGTGGGCCTGGCCACGGCCCTCGCGTTGAGCACCTACGGCGTCCGCAGCGTCGTGTTCGAGCGTGCCTCCGGGACCAGCACGCACTCCAAGGCCCCGGCCATCCACGCGCGCACCCGCGAGGTCCTCGCGCAATGGGGCGTCCTCGACGCGTTCCTGGCC
>PWQI01000191.1 GCA_003556805.1 Trueperaceae bacterium
ACGCCCTCGATCGCGTGGCGCCCGCGTTGGCGTCCGCGGGCGTGGCGCTGCGCTCGCTCGGCGACGACAGCTTCGACTTGCGCTCCTACTACCGGGAGCGCGTCGAGCAGGAGCGCGCGCGCCGCACGAGCGTCGACGTCCGACCGGGAGCCGAGTCGTGACCGCCCTCCTGCGGATGGAGGTCGGCAAGCTCGGACGCCTTGCCAGCGTGCGCTTCAGCGCCGTCGTGCTGGTTATCTTCCCGCTGTTGTGGGCGTACGCGCCGGGTATCTTCGACGTCTACGGCTTCTTCCTGGTGTCGGGCTTCCAGGTGCCGGCCCTGGCGCTGCTGTCGTCGATGGAGTTCTTGCTGCCGCTCCTGATCGCGATCGCGTGCGCGGAGCTGATCGGTATCGAGCTCAACCACGGCACGCTGCCGACGGTGCTCCTGCGACCCGTCACGCGGGCGCAGTGGCTGTTGGCGAAGCTGCTGGTCGCGTCCATCTACCCGTTCCTCGTCATGGGCTTCTTCTTGCTCACCTCGCTCGTCGCGGGTGCCACCTTCGGCTACGGCCCCTTCGTCGGCGGCACCGGTCTGGGCCGGCAGGGTCTGCTGGGAGCCGGCACCATGCTCCCGCTCGACGCGTGGCGCGAGGTCTTGCAGGCGTACCTCATCGCCGCCTACAGCCTCATGCCGATCGGGTTGCTGGCCGTGTTGTTCGCCGTCGTGTTGATGAACGCCGCAGGAGGCGCCCTGGCGACCCTCGCCACGCTCATCGTCATGCAGCTCCTGGTCGTCTTCCCGGCCGTGACCCCCTACCTCCTGACCACGCAGCTCAGCGCCTACGTCGAGCCCGTCTCGCCGCTCGGTTGGGTGGCCACGCTCATCGCGTTCTACTGCGCCGCGTTCGCGGCGGCGGCTGTGATCGTCTTCGAGCGCAAGGACTTCTGAACCGTGAGGACTGCGCTGGGCAGGGTCGTGGTCGCGTGTGTGGCCGCGGTCTGGCTCGGTACCGCGCTGGGCATCTCGTACACCGTCCAGGTGATCGCCGTCTCCGATCAGGCCTCGGCGTTGTCGATCTCGCGCGACCTGCTGCGGGACGGTTACCCCGCCTACGTCGTGCGCTCCACGGGTGCTCAGGGCGACGTGTTCCGTGTGCGAGTCGGGGCGTTCGCGAACCGCGGCGCCGCGTTGCGGTACGCGGAGTCGATGCCGGAGGTCGGGGGTTCGCGACCGATACCGGCGTTGGCGGAGGCGATCCCGCAGGGCATCATGCCGTTGGCCCCGCGCCTGCTCTGGCAGCAGCGCTGGGAGACGCAAGACGTACGCGTGTTGCCGTGGCCCGCTGGTCTGGCGCTGCGGGTCCAGAGCGTCGATCCGCTGCGGCAGGCGCTCTACGTCGTCTTCCAGGACGGTGTCGAGCGGCGCTTCGAGGCGTGGGCGGCCGTGCCCCTCGTCGCCTTGCCCGAGCCGCTGCAGCCAGAAGAGGTCGACGTCCCGATCGTCGACCTGACGGTCCCACCCGACGACGATCCAGAGGGCGACCCCTCCGACGAGCCGACGCCTGCTCCCACTGACACCGACGACGCGGATCCGGATGCAGCTGCCGATGTCGCTGATGACGCGCCTGCGGGGGCCGTCGACGAGGCGGTCGAGGGACTGGCCGGGCTCGAGGAGTGGGTGGCCGATCCTCACCAGGAGGAGAGCGAGGCCGGTCTGCTGCTCCTGCGTGACCGGTGGCTGTGGCCACCGTCGTGGAGCGACGATTCGGCTGAGGTGCGCACGGCGTTCCGCGCGTCGCTGGTGACGATCATCTCGCGCGAGCTCGAGCTGTCCGACGAGACCGTCGACGCGTTGTCGTACGAACCGGGTGGCACGCTGCCGCCCGCGCTCGTCGTCCTCGACCTCAGCGATCCGAGCGCCCGGGACGCCGGCCGGGTCGTTGGGCTGGGGGATCCGTCGGCCGGGTTAGCGACGCACGGTCCAGACGCGTTGGTCGCCGCCCCGCTCGAGGCGATGCCGAGCTGGCCTGCGGAGCGCGTGCAGCGCGAACCGCCGACCAGCGACCAGGACCTCGGCGGAGCCGACTGGACGGTCACGGCCGATGGCGGCTTCGTCCGCATCACGCTCGTCGATGGCGCCACCTGGCGCGCGGGCGTGGGAACGCCGCTGTGGACCGACGGCCGCTTCGTCGTCGCTTGGGACGGTGAAACGCTCCTGCTCTACGACTTCGTGGTCCGCTGAGAGGGCGTGCGCGCCATCGGCGCGCGCCGAGCCGACGTGCGCAGCCGTCGCGTCAGGCGACGGCCTCGACCGGTGCCGCCATGGGCGCCTCGCGTGCGGCCAGCCAGCGCTCGGCAGCCATCGCAGCACGCGTGCCCGCACCGACGCTGGTCGAGAGCTGGCGGTAGACCTCGTCGCTGACGTCGCCTGCCGCGAAGATCCCCTCCACGTCGGTGTAGATCTCGTCACGCACTTCGACGTAGCCGGAGGGCCGCAGCGCCACCACGTTCTCGAGGTATGCCGTGTTCGGTACGTGCCCGACGTAGATGAAGACCCCGTCGGCGGGCAGGACGGCGGTGTCACCCGTCACGACGTCGCGCGTCCGAACGCCGCTCACCTGGCCGTCATCGCCGAGGACCTCTTCGACGACGGTGTTCCACACGAAGCGCATCTTGGGGTTCGCGAAGGCCCGCTGTTGGGCGACCTTGTTCGCACGGAGCTCGTCGCGTCGATGGATCACCGTCACGGTCTCCGCGAACTTGGTGAGGAAGCCACCCTCTTCGACGGCGGCATCGCCACCGCCGACGACGACCACGTGCTTGCCGCGATAGAAGAAGCCGTCGCACGTCGCACACGTCGACACACCGCGCCCGTAGAACTCGTCTTCACCCGGGACTCCGAGCCGACGCGGCGTGGCGCCGGTGGCGACGATCACGGCCTTCGCACGGTACTCGGTCTCGAGCCCTCGCACGAGGAAGCCGTCACCGTCGCGCCGGAGCTCGTGGACGTCGTCCATGACGATGCGCGCGCCGAACTTCTCGGCCTGACGCTGCATGCGTTGCGCAAGCTCGGGACCACTCACGGCTTCGTCGAAACCTGGATAGTTCTCGACCTCTTCGGTCTGGGCGATCTGCCCACCCGGTAGGCCCTTCTCCAGGACGACGGTGTCGAGCTGACCGCGGCCGGCGTAGATCGCTGCGGTGAGGCCGGCGGGTCCGCCGCCGATGATGACGATGTCGGTGTGCTCGGTTGCGTTTGGCATGAAGTGGGGCTCCTTCGACGGTTCGCATGCTAGCAGAGCGGGGACACCATCACCCGTCTTCTTGGATACCATGGGAGGGTATCTCATGGCGCTGGCTCGGCACATGAGCCGAAACGCCGTGATGCGGTTCACATCGCGTCCCAGTGCGACGTTTGCCACCGTCGGGGTCGGCGTGTCGTGATACCTTCAGTGACGGAAGAGCGTGGGAGTGGGTGCGAACGGTACCGCTTGGGTTGGGAGGCCCACGGGACACGGTGCGCGCCCGGGAGGAGCGCTGGCGGTTCGTCGCCACCGCACCCGTCCGCCCAACGCGCCGACGGATCCCATGGACGAACCACACCCCACCACCGAAGCCATCGCCGAACGCCGCCTCAAGGCCGCTCGAGAACGAGTCCTGTCCGGGTTTCCCGACGACGTCGGAGACGAGCTGATGAGCGTGTTGGCGGGCGTCTTGTCGGGCGAGAGCTACAGCGTCAGCGACCTGCGCCGCATCGGGCAGCCCATCGTGCACGTCAGCGACGGCTTCCTCGCGCTCACCGGTTTCGGGCGTGAGGAGTCGCTCGGTCGTGACATCGGCTTCCTGATGCGCGACGACACCGATCAAGACGAGGTCCGCGCCGTACGAGACGCCGTGCGCGACGGGCGTGCGGCGACCGGGCTGGTGCGCTGTTACCGGCGCGACGGCAGCCTGTTCTGGAACGAACAGCGGCACTACCCCGTGAAGGACGTACGCGGTCGCGTCGCCCACGTCGTGGTCGTGCAGCGCGACGTGAGCGAGCTGGTGCATGCGCGCAGTGCCCATGACGCCGCCCGCCAGCTGGCGTCGAGTCTCGGTGGCGATGGCGCTTTCTTCAGCTACGGAGCGCTGCTGGACGCCGCCGGCGGCACGCGCATCGCCTGGGCGCACGATGGTGTGAGCGCGGTTCTCGGGCACGCTCCGAGCGAGATCCAAGGTCGCGAGCTCGTCGACCTCGTGGCGCCCGAGGACCGCGAGGCGGCGCGCTCTCGGCTCAAACTGCTGCGCGTGGAGCGCGGCTCGCGGCGTGAGCGCTACCGCATGCTGACCGCGGACGGCCGCGTGCGCTGGGTCGAGGACTTCACGGCGGTCTCCTGGGTCGCCGAGGAGGCGGGTCTGGTCGCTGTCCACGGCGTGGTCAGGGACATGACGGGCGAGCGGTTGCGGAGCCACGGTGTCGGCGAGGTGGACGCGCTCACGGGACTGCCCACCGCGCGCGTTCTCGACGATCGCCTGGACCAGGCGGTCCGACACGCCCGCCGGCACGGTGGCGTCGCTGGCCTCGTCATCCTCGAACTCGACCACTTCGACTTCGTCCATCGCACGATGGATGCGCGGCGCGGCGAGCGGCTCGTCCAAGAGGCCGCGCGACGCATGCAGCGCGCGCTGCGCCGTTCCGACACGCTGGCGGTCGTCCGGTCAGGTGTCTTCGCCGTCGTGCTCCCCGACCTGGCAGACGCGGACGCCGCCGTGCCGGTGGTCGACAAGCTGCTCGCCTGGGTGTCGCGCCCGTTCGAGGACGGCACGCTGCGCGTGGAGCTCTCGGCCAGTGCCGGCGTCGCCATCGCACCGGCCGACGGGCGGCGCGTCGAGGCCCTGCGCGAACGGGCCGAGCGCGCCCTGGAGCGTGCGCGCACCGACGGGGGCTCGCGCTTCGCATTCGCCGACACCGCACTCGACGAGGCGGCGAGCAGCCGGCTCGCGCTCGAGCGCGAGCTCCGTCGCGCCTTCGCCGATGACGAGTTCGTGCTGCACTACCAGCCGCGGATCCACCTCGCGGACGGCCATGCCGCTGCGGTCGAGGCGCTCGTGCGCTGGCGTCACCCGGAGCGTGGCCTGCTGCTGCCCCACGAGTTCCTGCCCGGCCTGTTCCGCGCTCGCCTCGGCGACACGCTGTTCGAGTGGGTGCTCGAACGAGCGGTCGCCCAGGCGGCTCGGTGGCGTGAAGACGGCGCGTCTCGGCGCGTCTCGATCAACGTCGGTCCGGAGCTCCTCGAACGCCGCGACTTCGCCCAGCTCGTGCGCTCCGCCCTCGAGCGGCACCAGCTCCACCCTGGCCTGCTCGAGCTCGAGCTCCACGAGGAGACCGGCGCACAAGCACTCGAGCGTGGCGTCGATCAGCTCGCAGCCGTTCGACGGCACGGTGTCACGGTCTCCCTGGACGACTTCGGCTCCGCCTCACTGGATCTGATGCAGCTACGCGAGCTGCCCCTCGATGCGCTCAAGATCGACAAGTCCTTCGTCGCGCGCGTCGGCGCTGGCGCATCGTCGAGCGACGTCGAGCTGCTCCGAGCGATGGTGGGCATCGGTCACGGCCTCGGCCTCACCGTCGTCGCCGAGGGCATCGAGACCACCGCTCAGCACGCGCGCGTCGCCGCGATGTCGGTCGACGAGGGGCAGGGCTTCCTGTTCAGCCACGCCGTACCGCCCGACTTGGTACCGAACGTCATGCGCGGTGGTGCGGCGCGCGAGACCGTCCCCGTCAGGCGCCAGCCGCTGCAGCGCTCTGCCTGAGCGGCCCCGCAGCGCAAGACCACCTCATCAGCTCCCGGAGGCCGACGTATGCCCGAGCACGATCCCAACCCGCTGCGCACTCGTGCGCAGCGCATCGACTTCCGCTCCGCCACGGCTCGTGACGTCGAGACCGGCGTCGAAGCCGCCGTCGCGGAGGCAGAGGCGTCGCTTGCGCGACTCCTCGATCGGGAGGGCCCGCG
>PWQI01000114.1 GCA_003556805.1 Trueperaceae bacterium
CTGTTCGGCCGTGGACGTCAAGCGATCACAGTCCGGCTGCGCTACGGTGAACGCGGCCCACGGGCTCGCCCGTGCCTCTCGCTCGGCTCGTCGACGGAGCAGCGCCGTCCAGCGGGGAGCGCGTGGGCGTCGAGGGGGTGCAGCATGCCACGGTTCTTGATCTCGTTCGATGACGGCTCCATGGTGTTCCCGAAGGAGGACCTGCCGGACGTCGCAAGGGACTCGCACGCGGTCGTCGATGAGGCCAAGGCGGCCGGCGTGTGGGTGTTCGGCGCCGGCCTCGTGAGCCAAAGGGCCAGCATCGTTGCCACCGACGGCACGGTCACCGACGGACCATTCCCGGAGACCAAGGCGGTCATCGGCGGGTTCTCGGTCGTCGACGTACCGTCGCGCGAGGACGCCCTCGCGTGGGCGGCCAAGATCGCCGCCGCCTGCCGTTGCTCGCAAGAGGTTCGCGTGCTCCTGGACGACCCGCGCGTCTGATCGTCCGGACGCTCGCGCCATAGGGTCATCCGTCGCCATCGACCGCTCTCCGACCGACCTCGTAGCGCAACTCCGCCATGCCCCACCCCATCTGCCGCACCGACACGAGGCGCAGGTCGGGGCTGAGCACACGCCGCGGGAACAGCGGCTTGCCCCGCCCGAGCGTGACCGATCCGACCTGGACGATCACGTCGTCGAGCAGCCCCGCGTCGTGGAACTGTCCCGCCAGGTCACCTCCACCCACGATCTACACGTTCCTGCCAGCCGCCGCCGTGGCCATCGCCGCGTGCACCGGCCGGACGTCCCCGGCTACGAACCGGACGTCCGCTCCCGCGACGCCAGGCAGCCGGCGGCGCGTGAACACCCACGCAGACTGCGCGTACGGCCACGCAGACCCGGCCTCGTGCGCCACACGCTCACCGTTGCGGACGATCCACTCGTAGGTTGCCGAGCCCATCGCCAGCGCCGACCTCCGCGATGAACGCGGGGTAGCTCGAGGTGCTCAGCTCCCCGATCGCGAAGAGCCAATCGAGCGAGTCGTCCTCCGTAGCGAGGAAGCCGTCCAGGCTCGAGGCCGTGTAGAACTGCGTTCGCATCCTGTTCCCTCCTGAGGCGCGCGTCCCTTCGCCACCACGACCCCAACGACGAACCGCGACCGCAACGGGCGGCCAGCGCCTCGGACGCGCCTTCGGGAATGCCCGCGCCAACGACGATCAACGTGTGCGAGTTCGGTCGCAGCTCGCTCACGTCGGCGTTCAGCGTCCAGCCACGACCTCACCGGCACGCTCGTAGCGCGCGACGATGACACCCTTCGACGTGACCGTGGCCTGCGTCACCTCGAACGCCGCCGGGATCGTACCGTCGGCGAACAGCCGCTTCCCAGCGCCCAACGTGATCGGGTGGATCTTCAGCCACAACGCATCGACCAGATCGTGGGCAAGCAGCGTCTGGACGAGCTCCGCGCTGCCGTACACGTGCAGGTCCGGCCCCGGCTCTCGCTTGATGTGCTCGACCCGCTCCGCGACGTCGGCGTCGATGAACACCGACGGCTGCCACGGGTGCGCCGTCACCGTCCTCGAGACGACGTACTTGGTCGCCGTGTCGGCGCCCGGCCACGCATCGACACGTTGCGGCCAGTACCCCGCCCAGATGTCGAAAGTGGTGCGCCCCAGCAACAGGTCGAACGGCATCGCCATCTCCTGCCGGATCACCTCGGAGAGCTCCGGATCGGAGTACGGCCAGATCCAACCGCCGTACGCGAAGCCACCGCTCGGGTCCTCATCCGGCCCACCTGGCGCCTGGATGATGCCGTCGAGGGACATGAACTCGATCACGATCACGCGCCGCATGTCGGGAGGGTACGCACCCACGTACGGCGCGTCAAGCGACGCAGCCTTGCGGCCAGCTGCGGGGTACCCATCGCACCGACGTCGTGTCGGCCGCCTCGTGGAGGCCCGTGCGCTCGATCGGCGCTCGGGGGCTGACCTGCGCCATCCCTACCTGGATATGGTCACGGCTTCCGCCTCAACCGCACGCCCTCGATCGGCTCGCTGAAGATTGCAACGTTCGGTCCACCGGACAGGTGCTCGACCCAACCGCTCGAGTCGACGACGTTCACAAGCGATCAGCTTCGCGCTTGAGCGGCGGCAGGTCCAGGAACGCACCTCGCAGGTTCCGGATCGGCTCAACGGGCACGAGCTCCACTCGATTGCCGACCGCGAAGGCCTCCACCTTCTGACCGGGCTTGAGGTTCAACTGCTCACGGACGCCCTTCGGGATGACGACCTGGAACTTCGGCGACACGGTCACGAGGGCCATACGACGACTCCTCGATCGATGCGATGTGCGTCATACGATAGAGCGCTCGACGATACCGTCAACGAAGCGTGCCGGCGTCCCGTTCCTCGACGAGGCGACTCCACGATCCGTTATCGTCGTGCCATGACCGAAGCTCGCTGCGGCCCGATCCACGGTGTGCGCGTCGAAGACGTCGTCGACCAACTCGACATGCAGGACGAGGCGACACAGGTCTACCTGGACCGCAACACGCACACGTTCGTGACTATCCTCGACCCGTTCGTCTACGGCGAAGACGTCACCGAGGACCAGCCCGATCCGGAGGACCTGGACCCGGAGCGGTTCGCGCCGCTGCCGAGCACGTTCGACATCCACGAGTGGGCCATCCTGCGTGACTTCTGCGCGGGCGTCGAGGCCCCCGACCTTCGACCGCGCCTGCTTCGGGCCGTGCACGGCCGAGGCGCGTTCCGCGTGACCAAGGATCTGCTCTTCGAGCACGGCTTGCTGGACGCGTGGTACGCGGCCCGCGATCGCGCGCTCGACGGGATCGCCCGCGACTGGTTGGACTCGCTCGGACTCGGTTCCGACCTCGACGAGACGACCGCGCGGTAGCAGCACAGGAACGAGCACGCTCACGACCAACCCTCAGCCGTGAGTGGCTTCCATTCGCTCCTCGACCTTGCCGTTCCAGTACGCGACGAACGCCCGATACGCCTTCACGCTCGTCAGGAACGGCACGTGTTGCGTGGCACCGAGGCGGAAGGCCGGGAGGGTGTCGACGCCCTGGCGGCGAGCCTTCTCGAGCCGGTGATGGCCATCGATGACGTTGTCGCTGCCGGGCGCGATCTCCGCGAGCACGATGGGCCGAGTGAGATCGGCTGCCTCGACGTGGGCGTCGTCGAGACAGTCACTCCAGCGCGGGAAGCTGTCGACCGCGACCGGCACGAGCTCGGCGTGGTTGGGGTGGTGCGTGAGGTGAGCGAGGATCCGGGTGACGTTGAACACGAAGATGCCATTGGGGAACAGCTCGTCGCCGTCCGCGACAGAGAACGGGACGAAAGACTCGTCGACGCTCAGCCTGGTCACGCGCGCTGCCGGTCCCTGCGGCGGAGCCTGCCTTCACGACCGGCCTTCGCGGTCACGGTCCCTCCTCCGCGCCACGCGCAGCAGGAACACCGTCCCCACCAGCAGCAGCAGCACCTGATGGAGCCACCAGCGCACCTGCGAAGCATCCGCGTCCGTCGCGATCGTCGGGAACAGCGGGATGATCGCGTTGTACGTGCCGTGCACCATCAGGCCCGCCATCGGCCGGTCGCCCGACGCCTTCATGAGCCACGAGAAGAAGAACGAGAGGCCGATCGTGCCGATCGTGAACGCCACGAACGGCATCGACGCCTGCGTCGATCCGGGCACGAACCACAGGGGGGCGTGCCACGCGCTCCACACGACCCCCAGGACGACGTTGCCGCCCCACAGGCCGAACCGCTCCTCGAGCGGCTGCATGATGTAGCCGCGCCACCCGATCTCCTCCTGGCCGCCGCCGAGGAACACCATCAGCAGCCACCAGACCGGGAACACGAGGGCGGTTGGTAGCAACATGGGTGGCCGGGCGTACCCGAAGAGTTCCGGAAGGTACCAGGCGACGACGTTGACGGCGCCGAGCACCGCGAACATCGCCAGCCACGCCTTCCAGCCGAAGCGCAGCGACGCGAAGCGCCGCAGGAACGTCGCCACCGCCGCTCGCCCGTCGAGCGTCCAGATGGCGAAGATCGTGCCGACTGCGGGTCCGAAGGCTCCCAGCACCAACGCCGGGAACGTCAGGCGCGCCTGCAGTTCGTCGTCGAGCTGGACGACGCCGAGGCCGGCCAGGGCGAGCGGGGCCCAGACGATCCACGACCACGCGAACGTCACGACGAAGAAGCGGAGCGGAACGCGGGCCCCTGCGGTCATGTCTGCCTCCATGTGACAACGCTACGCGGCGTCCAGGATAGGGACGACGGCCCTCCGCATGGCGTCGCTCGCATCCACGGTGTTGCCGAGCAGGCTGCACAGGACACCCGTGTCGGGACGATAGGTCGAGGAGAACGAGACACCGGGGTCCTCGCCCAGCATCGTGTAGGCGGCGTTGCGCCCTCCACGCCGCGTGATCCAGATCCCGCAACCGTACTGGCCCTCGTCGTCGTTGGGGTCGGTGCGCCAGTGAGGTGTGAGCAGGTGCTGGAGCGTCGCCTCGCGCAGGAGCCGACCACCCAGCAGCGCGTCCCACAGCCTGACGAGGTCGTGCGCGGTCGTGTAGGCGCCGCCGTCGGGTCCGCCGACGATCGGGACCGAGTAGACGTTGGTGCGCCACGCGCCGTCGCCGGCTGGAATGTAGCCGTAGGCCGTGCCGCCCGGCAGGCGATCCATGGCGAAGAAACCGCTTGACGTCATCGCGCACGCGTCGAACACGTGGCGTTGCACGAACTGCGTGAACGGCGTCCCGGTCACGTGCTCGACCACCAGGCCGAGCAGCACGTACCCCGCGTTGTTGTAGGCCCAGGTGGTGCCCGGAGCGGCCTTCATGTGGAGGTGCGCGAACAGCGGCAGGAAGTCGCGTGGCGCCCGGAAGGCGTACATCGGTCGTTCGCGCCACAGCGCCGCGTAGTCGTCCATCACCGCCTCGTCGAAGTAGTCCGGGATCCCTGCGCCGTGGCTCAGGAGGTGGTGGAGCGTCACCTCCGGATCGAAGTGGGGCAGCGGCACATCGACGCAGTCGACGAGGCGCGTGTCGAGCCCGACCCGCCCGGCGTCGACCAGCTGGAGGACCGCGATGCTCGTCAGCGTCTTGGTACCCGACGCGATCGCGAAGCGGGTGTGAAGCGTGTTCGGGATGCCCTCGGCCCGCTGCGCCAACCCGAACGCCTCGGCGAACACGACCTCGCCGTCCTCACGGACATCGATCACGCCGGAGAAGGGCTCGCGCTCGTGCTGCATCGTGATCGCGTCCGTCAGCGCCTGGCGATCGAGCGGCATGCGTACGCCTCCACTTCCCGCCACGGCGCGAGCCGCGGCATCGGCGGCCGTGACGATCCGGACCGCGGTCTCGGGTTGGCTCATCGCCGCACGGCGTCGCCGATGTGCCCGCCGAGCGACGTCGGCATCGAGTCGATCAGCTTCGCCATTCGCGCATCCTCCATCGCGTGTGCGCGTTCGCCGCTCGAGTGTACGGCGGGCCACGACTCGACGCTGCCGATCGTCAGCTCGAGGCGCGTCCTAGAGCAGCCCCAACCGCATCACCACCCGCGGGTACCCGCCGACGACCGACGACGTGTCGGCCGCCTTCCGAAACCCCGCCTTCTCGAACAGCGCACGCGTGCCGACGTACGCCATCGTCGAGTCCACCTTCTCGCCACGGTTGTCCACCGGGTACCCCTCGATGGCCGGGGCTCCGTTGTCACGCGCGTACGCGACGGCGCCCGCGAGCAGCGGATGCGAGATCCCCTTGCCGCGATGCCCGGGCCGCACGCGGATGCACCACGCCGACCACACGTCGAGGTCGTCGACGCGCGGGATCGTACGGCTGCGCGCGAAGGTCGTATCGGCGCGCGGCGCGACGGCGGCCCATCCGACGACCTCGTCACCGTCGTACGCGAGGACGCCGACCGGCCCGCACGCCATCAGC
>PWQI01000169.1 GCA_003556805.1 Trueperaceae bacterium
GCCTTCGGCGGGCTCGACATGCTGGTGCTGAACGCCGGCATCTTCCCGCCGGCGAAACCCGTCATCGAGCTCGACAGCGCCACCTGGCGCCGCGTGCTGGGCGTGAACCTGGACGCCAACCTGACCTTCCTGCGCCACGCCCACCCGCTGCTGGCGCTCGCGCCCAGGCGCGGCCGGGTCGTGGTGATCGGCTCGAAGAACGTGCCGGCCCCGGGTCCGGGCGCGGCGGCGTACTCGGCCTCGAAGGCGGCGATGAACCAGCTGGCCCGGGTGGTGGCGCTGGAGTGGGCCCGCGACGGGATCCGCATCAACAGCGTCCACCCGGACGCGGTGTTCGACACCGCGCTGTGGACCGAGGAGCTGTTGGCCTCGCGCGCCAAGCACTACGGCATGACGGTGGAGGCCTACAAGCGCAAGAACCTGCTGCGGGTCGAGGTCACCAGCCGCCACGTGGCGGAGATGGCGGCGGCGATGTGCGGGCCGCTGTTCGAGTGCACCACCGCCGGGCAGCTGCCGATCGACGGCGGCAACGAGCGGGTCATCTGATGCGGGTCGTTCAGCCCGCGAGTTCTCTTGGAGGTGAGGCATGAGGGCCACATTCGCGCGGGCTGGGGCACGGCTTCGAAGGGTCGGGTGGCGGTGGTGAGCGCGCCCGTGAACGCGCCGGTGAGCGTGGCTGGTGGTGCGCCCGGGGGTGCTCCGCTGCTGCAGATGCAGCGCATAAGCAAGCATTTTGGTGGTTTGCAGGCGCTGAAGGATGTCGACCTGACGCTGCAGGCTGGTGAGTTGCTGGGCATCGTGGGTGACAACGGTGCGGGCAAGTCGACGTTGATCAAGGTTCTGACGGGCGTGTACCCGCCCGACGGTGGCGGCATCGTGTTGAACGGGGAGCGGGTGCGCATCCCCAACCGCCGGGCGTCGATCGACTTGGGCATCGATGCCGTGTACCAGAACTTGGCGTTGGTGGATTATCTGACTGCGCCGCAGAACGTGTACCTCGGCAACGAGATTAAGCGCTCCGTCCTCGGGATCCCGGTGCTCGACAACGCCGGCATGCGCAAGAAGGCGGCGGCGATCCTGAACGATCGGCTCGGTGTGGCGCTGGGTGACATCGATCAGCACACGTTCAATCTCTCTGGCGGGCAGCGTCAGGCGGTCGCGATCGCGCGTGCTTTGATCCAGGAGAAGGGGCGGATCCTGATCCTGGACGAGCCGACTGCGGCGCTCGGGCCGGAGGAGAGCCGCCGGATGCTGGAGGTGGTGCAGCGCCTGAAGCGCAAGGAGATGGGCATCATCATGATCAGCCACCAGCTCGAGCACGTGTTCGAGCTTGCGGATCGCATCATGGTGCTGCGCCGCGGGCGCCTGGCTGGGGTGCGGAGCACCGCCCACACCACCCGGCAGGAGATCCTGGGCCTGATCGTCGGCTCGATCGCCGACTATGAGGCCGATGCGGGCGCGGCGGGCGCGGCGGTGACGCCATGAGCGTACCCGCCATCGCCGCCGGTCGCGAGCGTCGGCAGCCCGCGATCGAGCGCTACCTCAACATCCTCGGCCCGCTGGCGATGATCGTGGCGATCGGCGTCGTCATGGCCATCTTCGAGCCGCGCTTCTTCCGCATCACGAACATTCGGATCATCCTGCAGGATGCGGCGATCTACATGGTGCTGGGGATGGCGATGACGCTGGTCATCACGGGTGCTGGCATCGATCTGTCGATCGGCTCGATCTCGGCGTTGTCGGCGATCATCATGGCGATCTTCATCAAGGACCTGAACGTGGCGGTCTATGCCGCGATGCTGATGGCGTTGATCGTGGGTGTCGGCTGCGGCCTGGTGAACGGGTTGATCATCACGCTGCTGCGGGTGCCGGACTTGATCACGACGCTGTCGATGGACCTCGTGTTCCGAGGGTTGGCGCTGGTGTTGGCTGCTGGCGCGGTGTTGCAGCGTTTCCCGGAGCCGATTCCGGCGATCGGCCGCGGCCGCATCCTGAACGACACCATCCCGATCCCGATCGTCATCGGGTTGGTGGTGTTGCTCATTGGGGTGTTCATCTACCGCTACACGCCGCTCGGTCGTTATGCGATCGCCATCGGTGGCAACCGCGAGTCGGCCATGCTCAGTGGCATCAACGTGCGGCGGAACAAGGTCTATCACTACATGCTGATGGGCGGCGCGGCTGGCCTCGCCGGCATCATGCTCACGGGCCGCTTGAACGCGGTGCAGGCGACGGTGGCGGAGGGCTTCGCGTTGCACACGATCGCGGCAGTGGTGGTGGGCGGGACCGTGCTCTTTGGTGGGCGCGGCACGATGGCGGGCACGCTGGTTGGCGTGATCCTGCTGTCGATGGTGACCAACGCCCTGGTGATCCTGCGGATGGCGTTCTTCTGGCAGTTGGTGGCCGCCGGCGTGATCATCGTCGTGTCGGTGGCGTTCTACAGCTACCTCGAACGCAGAGGCAAGGGAGGTTCCGAATGACGTGAGGCCCTCGGGGCGAACCGACCGTCCGTCAGCAAGCCATCCGCACGTCTGGCAAGAAAGGAAGGCATACATGCCCACCATCCACCGGACCCGTTTGATCACGGCCCTGCTCGTCGTCGCCGTCGCGTTCGGCTCGCTGGCGTTCGCCCAGCGGCTGCCGCTCATGACTTTGCCCGACGAGCCAGACCGCAACTTCTGGCTCTTCCCCGAGGTGCAGACCGCCGAGGTCCTCGACGCGCTGCAGGCCGTCGTGGCAGCCCCCGCCGTGCCGCTCTCGGTCGAGCTGGAGCGCCCGATCCGCATCGCGGTGATCTACCCGAGCCAGGACGTCTCCGACGTCTGGCTACGCTCGTTCATCGCCATGAGCGCGCGTCTCGATGAGCTGCAGATTCCCTACGAGGCCGTGCAGTTCGCGTCGGGCATGGGGGATCACGACCTGCAGACGACCTACACCGACCTGGTGATCGACGAGGGCTACGATTACGTCATCTACGGGCCCACCGAGCTCTCCGTGCAGCAGGACAACATCAAGCGCATCATCGACGCGCCCGGTGTCGAGGTCATCATCTGGAACAACGACGCCGTCGTGAAGGAGTGGGGCGACGAGCAGCCGCTGCTGTACTCCGGTTACGCCCACCTCGATGGCGCCTACCGCACGGCCCAGCACGTCATCGACCGCTGGGGCCCCGAGGGCAACTTCGCGCTCGTGCGCGGCACCCCCGGCTTCATCGATGACCAGCGCTCGCAGGGCTTCCGCGACTACCTCGAGCAGAACTCGAACTGGACGTTCCTCTACGAGCACTACGGCCTGTTCCAGCGCGAGGGCGGCTTCGACGGCGCGCAGTTCATCGCCACGGCCTACCCCGAGGTCGACCTGATCCACAACGCCAACACCGCGATGGCGATGGGCGCGGTGTCGGCGATCGACTCGCTCGGCCTGATCGACGAGATCGCCCTGACCGGCTGGGGCGGCACCGGCGACGAGGTCGAGGCCATCCGCATGGGCGAGCTCAAGGCCACGCCCATGCGCATCAACGACGACATGGGCGCCGCCAGCGCCGAGGCCATCAAGTACCACCTCGAAGGCCGCGCGAACGAGCTGCCCATCGTCTTCCTCATGCGCATCGAGATCCTCACCAACCTGATGGAGGAGGCGGACATCGCCGCGCTCGAGGAGGAGGCCTTCCGCTACTCCGGCGTCGGCACGCTGGAGCGGTAAGCGCGCGAGGTCCGGGCCCGGGCTGCGGCCTCGGGTCCTGGGGGCCTCGTGACGCGGGTTCGGGTCCGCCGACCGAGCGAGTGGTTGGCGGACCCCGGCCCGCTGCCAATGCCTCGGCCCGTCGCTCCGATGCGAGCGATGGGCCGGGCGCGGGCGGCAGGCCAGCCGCTGGCCCGCCGGCGGCGTGCCAACCTATCTTGAGGAGGACGGTCATGAAGAAGATCCTGAACGATCCGAACGCGTATGTGACGGAGATGCTCGACGGCCTGCTGAAGGCCCACCCGGATCAGCTGGCGTTCGCCGAGGACGTGCACGCGATCGTGCGCGCCGACGCCCCGGTGCAGGGCAAGGTGGCCCTGGCCACGGGTGGCGGCTCGGGGCACCTGCCGGTCTTCCTGGGTTACGTGGGCAAGGGGATGCTGGACGGCTGCGCGGTCGGCGACGTGTTCCAGTCGCCGTCGGCGGAGCAGATGCTGGAGGTCACGCGCCGCATCCACGGCGGCAAGGGCGTGCTGTACATCTACGGCAACTACGGCGGCGACGTGATGAACTTCGACATGGCGACCGAGATGGCCGACCTGGAGGACATCCGCGTCGAGACCGTGCTGGTCCGGGACGACGTGGCGTCGGCGCCGCCGGCGGAGGCCGACCGCCGGCGCGGGGTCGCCGGGATGGTGTACGCCTTCAAGCTGGCGGGCGCCAAGGCGGACGCGGGCGGCGATCTCGACGAGGTGGCGGCCATCGCGCGCAAGACGCTCGAGCACACCCGCACGATCGGGGTGGCGCTGTCGCCGTGCACGGTGCCGCAGGCGGGCAAGCCGACCTTCACCATCGGCGAGGACGAGATGGAGATCGGCATGGGCATCCACGGTGAGCCGGGGATGAAGCGCGAGAAGCTGCAGACCGCCGACGAGATCACCGAGCGCATGATGGACGCCCTGCTCGACGACCTCGCGCCGAGCGAGGGCGACACCGTGTCGATCATGCTCAACAGCCTCGGGGCCACGCCGCACGAGGAGCTCTACATCATGTTCCGCAAGGCGCACGAGATCCTCGGGGCGCGCGGCGTGAAGGTCCACCGGCCGTACGTCGGCCGCTTCGCCACCTCGATGGAGATGGCGGGCGCGTCGATCACCTTGTTGCGCCTCGACGACGAGCTGAAGGCGCTGCTCGACGCCCCGGCGCACTCGCCCTTCTTCGTGCAGCCCTGACATGGCTGGCGTGGACGTCGCGCAGGCGCGGGCCGCCATCCTGCGGGTGGCCAGGGCGCTGGAAGCGCACAAGGACCGGCTGACCGAGTTGGATCAGGCGATGGGGGACGGCGACCTCGGCATCACGGCCGGCAAGATGGCGGCGGCGCTGACCGCGTACGCCGCGGACGAACCGGCGACGACGGACGTCGGGACCTACCTGGCGCAGGCGGGGATGGCGGTCAACCGCGCGGCGTCGTCGAGCCTGGGGACGCTGCTGGCCACGGCGGCGATGCGCGCCGGCAAGGAGGCGCGCGGTCAGGACGAGGTGGCGGCGGCCGACCTGGCGCGCATGCTGACGGCCGCGGACGTCGGCATCCAGGAGCGCGGCAAGGCCAAGCCGGGCGACAAGACGATCATCGACGTCGTGCATCCGGCCGCCGATGCGTTCGCCGCCGCGGTGGAGGAGGGCGCGGACGTCGTCGCCGCCGCGGGGCGCATGCTCGACGCGGCGCGCGCTGGCCGCGACGCCGTGACCCCGCTGCGCAGCCGCGTCGGCCGCGCCAGCTGGGTGGGGGAGCGCACGGAGGGCCTGGTCGACCCCGGCTGCGAGGCCGGCGTCGTCATCCTCGAGGCCATCGCAGCGACCAAGGAGGACACATGAGCAGTCAGAAGATCGCCTACCTGGGTATCGGCGTCATGGGACAGGGCATGGTGCCCAACCTCGTTCGGGCCGGCCACCAGGTGACCGCCTGGAACCGCACGCCCGCGCGCGCCGAGACGATGCGCGAGCACGGCGCCGAGGTCGCG
The DNA here is from genome assembly GCA_003556805.1 of Trueperaceae bacterium. Classification (GTDB taxonomy): domain Bacteria; phylum Deinococcota; class Deinococci; order Deinococcales; family Trueperaceae; genus CSSed10-48. The sequence goes on from PWQI01000169.1 coordinate 5,703, forward strand.
GGCACGATCGGCGAGGCCATGCGCGGCGCCGACCTGGTCATGTACTGCCTCAGCAACGACGAGGCCGTCGAGGCCGCCGTGTTCGGCGGGGGCGGCGTGCTCGAGAACGTGACGGCGGGCCAGACGGTGGTGGACATGAGCACGATCCACCCCGACCTCAGCCTGCGGCAGCACGAGGCCTTCGCGGAGCGGGGGGCGA
>PWQI01000187.1 GCA_003556805.1 Trueperaceae bacterium
GCACGCTCGCCAGGGCGCTGACGCCGTCGGCGGCCTCGAGTACATCGTGACCGGCCTCCTCGAGCGCCTGGCGGAGCAGGCTGCGGACTTGCGGATCGTCGTCGACCACCAGCACCGTCGCAGGGGACCCAGCGGAACCGGTCGCCAGCGCGAGCGCCTGTGGGCGCGTGGACGCGGCGCCAGCCACGCTCGGCAGGCCAGCGGCCAGCACCGCCTCGACGTGACGCCGTAGTCGGACACCGGCCTCCAGCGCCGCCACCGAGCGGCCACCCGGCTGTCCGGCCGCGCCAGCGACGTCCACACCCCCAGCGGCGTCGGGGGCGAGCGCGAGTGCCGGCAGCGTGAAGGCGAACGTGGACCCCTCGCCGAGCGCGCTCTCGAGCCACAGCCGGCCACCGTGGTGTTCGACGATCTGCTTGCAGATCGGCAGCCCCAGGCCCGTGCCCTGGGGCTTCTCGGTGAGCGTGTCGCCGACCTGTTGGAACTGCTCGAACACGGCCGCATGGTCCGCCGGCGCGATGCCCACGCCCGTGTCGCGCACCGCGATGCGCACCTCTCCCCCCTCGTGGGCGAGCGTGACCGACACCTCACCCTTGGGCGTGAACTTGACCGCGTTCGAGATCAGGTTGATCATCACCTGCACCAGGCGATCACGATCGCCGATGACGTCCGGCACGCTGCCGAGCTCGGTTCGGACGAGCACCTCGGGTTTGGCGTCGAGGAGCCCGCGCGTGGCGTCGAGCGCCTGCTCCAGCACCTCGCGCGGCGCCAGGCGCTCCATGCGCCACTCGACCTTGCCCGCCTCGATCTTCGCCAGGTCGAGGACGTCGTTGATGAGGCTGCTGAGGCGCCGGCTCTCGCGGCTGATGATGCCGGCGTTGCCGCGCACCTGCGCGACCGCCCGCTGCACCTTCGGGTCGGCGACCGCCTCGAGATGCGGCGCGATGACCTCGTCGAAGCGCCGCTCGATCAACCGCGCGAAGCCGAGGATCGACGTGAGCGGCGTGCGCAGCTCGTGCGAGACGTTCGCCAGGAACACGCTCTTGGAGGCGTTGGCGGCCTCGGCGGCATCCTTCGCGGCCTGGAGTTCCTCCTGCTGGCGCATGCGGTCCTCGACGTCGCGCACCACACCGCGAAAGCCGATCGGTGCGCCGGAGCGGTCGCGCACCAGGCTCACCGACATCTCGCCGCGTTGCTGCGAGCCGCCGTGGCGCCGGTAGCGCAGTTCCACGCCGGTCATCGGTTGGCCGCTGCGCGCCACTTCGCGGAACACATTGAGGACCTCGCGGACGCCGTCCGGCTCGACGGCGTGTCGGAACGAACGCCCCAGCATCTCGCCGCTCGTTCGGCCGACGCTGCGCAGCAGCGCAGGGTTCACCATCGTGAGCGTCCCGCGCAGGTCGGTCTCGAAGTACGCCTCTTCGATCTGCTCGAGGATGCCGCGGTACTTCTCCTCGGAGCTGCGCAGTTCGAGTTCCGCGCTGCGGCGCTCGTCCACCTCGGCCTGGGCCGTAGCCAGCAACTCGGCCGCGTCGATCGCGAGCGCCGCGTTCGTCGCGAAGCGCTGCAACACCTCGAGCCGCCCCCGCAGCGAGTGGCCGTCGTCGGGCGTATCGGCAGCCAACACGCCGACGACGTGACCGCGGGCGACGAGCGGCAACACCACCGCCGCGCGGCTGCGCACCAACGGATGGTGCTTGAAGGGCGCGCGGGCGCGCAGCGCCGTCTGCAGCGGCTCGTGCGCCTCGACGACGCTCTCGCGCGCGCCGCGGTAGGCCTCTTGCAGCAGCGGCACGGACCCGTCGAGCGGCACGCGCACACCTCTCGCATCGTCATCGAAACCGACCCAGGCCTTGGGTACGAGCGCCTCGTCCGAGTCGTCCGGGAGCCAGATGACCGCCCTGCGCAGTCCGACGGTCCGCGGGATCGCCTGCAACACCAGCGCCATGCGCTCCTCGACGCCGCTGGCCTCCTGCATGGCGGTCCCGATGCGGGCGAGCTGTTCCGATTCGCGCCGGCGCGCCTCGAGCTCGTCGATCGTCCGCACGTTCAGCACCGCGAGTGCGGCGAGCTCGGCGAAACGCGCCAGCTCGGCCTCATCGGCAGCGTCGAACGCCCGCCGGTCGTCGCGGTCGCGCGCCAGCACGAGCACGCCGTGAACGCCCTCGCGGCTCGCGAGCGGCGCGCCGATGGCGGCCCGCACCCAATCGAGCCCGGCGCCATGCAGGCGCCCGTCCCACCTGGCGTAGTCGTCGACGCGCATCGGACCGCGCTCGGCCCAGACCTTGCCGGCCAGGCCCTCGCCCGGGCGCACGCGGGTCTCGGGCAGGCCCTCGAAGCGCCCGCGCGAACGCTCGCGCTGCGTCATGCCGACTTCGACGTCGATCAGGTCGAGGTACCCGTGCGGCGCCTCGAGCACCTCGCCGGCGCGCCGCATCACGACGTCGAGCAACGAGCCGATCGGCGCGCGCCGCATCAGCCCCTCGGTCAGCTCCTGCAGCGCCAGCACGTAGGACTCCTGGTGCCGCAGCGTGGTCTCGGCGAGCGCCAGCATGCGCTCCGCCTCGACTTGCCGACCGATGTCCTGTAGCCGGATGAGCCGGCCGGTCACGCGGCCTCGGCGGTCGGTCAACGGCGTGACCTGCGCCTCGAACGCCCTCTTGGTCGCCTCTCGCGTGAGGGTGACGTCGAGCCGTTGCGGCCCCTGGGCCTGCAGCGCCTCGACCAAATCGGGGACATCCTCGAGATGCCGAGCGAGTGGCTCACCGACGACGGCGTCGGTGTCGAGGATGCCCAGCAGACGCGCCGCTGCCGGGTTCACCTGCAGCGTACGACCGCGCTCGTCGACGACGACGACCGCGTCGCTCAAGTGCCGGACGACCGACGCCTGCGCCACGGGCACGATGTCGAGCAGGCGGTGCGAGAAGAGGCTGCGGGCGAACGCGAACGCCGAGAGCGCGAAGGTGAGTGGCGTGACGTCGACGCCGCCGGTGTCGATATCGCCGAGCAGGACGACGACGTTCGCCGCCCAGGGGATCAGGACGGCGATCAGGACCCAACGCAGCTGCGCGCGATAGGCGCGGGGAGTGCGCACGAAGCCGCGCAGCAGGTAGAACGACGCCAGGCCGATCAGTGCGTACGAGAAGGCCGTGTGGACCCAGAACCAACCGCCCCGGCCGGCGATCGGGAAGAGCGCGCGATCGGGCGCGCCGACACCTTCGGTCCACATCAGACCGTGCAGCGGGTTCGTCCACGTCACCCCCACCGTGATGGCGGCGACCAGCACCAGCAGGGCGACCGTGAAGCGGTTCAACCACGTCGCCCCGCGGGTGTAGTCGTGCGCGAACACCAGGAAGCCGACCGGGAGACCGGCGATGCCGACGTACTTGAGCTGTCGCCAGGTGAGCGCGCGCATGGGGTCGGGATCGCTCGCTTGCAGCGCCTCGAGCAGCGCCCAGAACGCGGCGGCGAGCATGAAGAAGGTGAAGCTGCGCGCACCACGCGTGGCGCCGCGCCTACGCCACGCCACCGAGGCCAGCACGGCGAGCGTGACCGCCGTGATGACGAGTGCCGTTCCGATGGGCGACAGCGACCACACCACGTGGGACTCCTCCCGTGCCTGCCACTCGGCGGGCCGACCAAGACGGACGACCCTATGCGAGCGCTACGACGCGAACGCTACAACGCGAACGCGCACATGCTAGCGCGTGCGCTCAGAACGGGAGCAGGATCGGCACCAACACCACCGTCGCCGCGAGCACGAGGAGCTGGAGCACGACACCGACACGCAGGAAGTCACCGAAGCGGTACTGGCCGGGGCCGAGGACCAGCGTGTTGACCGGCGAGGCCACCGGGGTGGCGAACGCGGTCGAGGCCGCGAGCGCCACCGTCATCAACAACGGGTACGGCGACACGTCGAGCAGCAGCGCCGCCTGGAACGCGATGGGCGCGAGCAGGACGGCGGTGGCGGTGTTGCTGATCACCTGGCTGGCCACCGACGTGAGCACGAACAGGCCCGCCAGCATCGCCAGGGGTCCGAGCGGCCCGAGACCGGCCACGAGGGCGTCGACGGCGAGTTGTAGGCCGCCGGTGATCTCGAGCGCCGTCGCCATAGGCAGGATCGCGGCGATCAGCACGACCGCCTCCCAGTTGATGCCGCGGTACGCATCGTCCATGGTCAGGCACCCCGTGAGCACCATCAGCACGGCCGCCACGCCGACGGCGACGACGTTGGGCACCCAGGCGAAGGTCATCACCACGAGCATCGCGATCATGATCGCCAACGCGATCGGGGCGCGCTCGGCCCGCGGCGCCTCGGCTTCCAGCGCACCCGGATCGGCCAGCACGACGGCGTCGAGCCGCTCGCGACGGAGCAGCTCGAAGGCCTTGCGCGTCCCTTCGACGAGCAGCGTGTCGCCGAAGCGGATCGTCAGGCGCGCCAAGCCCTCGGTGATGGTCGCGCCGTCGCGCCGCACCGCCACGACCTGCACGCCGAAGCGGTCGCGGAAGTGCAACTCGGCCAGGGTCTGGTTCAGCCAGCGCGAACGCGGCGTCGGCAGCACCTCGACGAAGCCGAGGTTGCGGGGCACCACACCCTCGGTATTCGGATCGACCGGCTCGACGCTGAGAGCGTAGGCATCGGCGATCTCGTCGACGCTCGCCCGCTGCCCCTGCAGCAGGAGCCTGTCGCCTGGCTCGAGGACCGTGGCGGGGCCGATCGACTTCGAGCGCTCCAGGTGGCGGCGCGAGCGCCGGTGGCTCCGCACGGCGTCGGGCTCCGTGTCGATCGCCAGCACCTGCACCTGATGGCGCTCCGGCCAACCCAGCTCCTGCAGGGTTCGACCGACCAACGGCGAGCCGTCGGGCAGCGTGGAGCGGAAGACCCGGGTGGGCAACTCGTATTGCTCGGACAGCTCCGCCAGCGACAGCTGCCCCTCGGTGTCCCCGCCGGGGCTCGAGGGCGCGCGCGACGGCAGCCAGTGGCGTCCGATCGTGACCATGAACACCAGTCCGATCATGAGCATCGCGAACCCGAGCGGGGTGAAGGCGAAGAAGCCGAAGCCGGGCATGCCTTGGGCGACGAGCTGGTTGGAGGCGACCAGGTTCGGCGGCGTCCCGATGAGCGTCATCATGCCGCCGAGCAGCGAGGCCATCGTCAGCGGGATCAACAGTTTGGACGGACTGATGCGGGCGCGCCAGGCGAGGCTCACCACCACCGGCAGCATGACCGCGACCGTACCGGTGGAGCTCATGAAGCCCGAGAGCACGGCCGTGACGACCATGACCAGCGCGATCAGACGCACCTCGCTCGTGCCCGCCGCGCGCCCGAGCCAGCGCCCGAGACGCGCCGCGATGCCCGTCTGGAACAGCCCCGTCGACACGACGAACAGTCCGGCGATCATCAGCACGAGCGGGTCGGCGAAGCCGGCCAGCGCCTGCGCGGGCGTGAGGATGCCCGTCAAGAGCAGCGCCAGGAGCGACATCAGCGCCACCAGGTCGAGGCGCAGTCGGTCGGACACGAAGAGCGCGACCGTGGCCGCGAGGATCACGAAGACGAGGAGCGTATCGGTGCCCATCGGCGCCCAGCGTACGCGCTCTCAGGTCTCCGTACGCCTGACGGCTGTCCCCCGCGCAGGCACCTCTCGCCGGCGCGTGTCCGTCATGAAGGCGTGACCGTCGGAGGCGCGTGTCCCTCCACCATGGCCGCTGCCGGCGCTACACTCGCTGGATGCGGAGGGCCGCCGACGGTTCGCGCCTTCCCGGGATCGAGGGGCCATGCAGCAGTCCCGCGACGGTACCGGCACCACACCCGCCATCAGCGTGCAGGATGTGCACTTCTCGTACGGCGCGAGACCGGCCGTGCGGGGCGTGTCGTTCGACGTGGCGCGCGGCGA
>PWQI01000108.1 GCA_003556805.1 Trueperaceae bacterium
CCACCCGCCGCCGGTCTGTCGGGCTTCGGCTGGTGGCTCGGCGCCGCCGTCGCGACCGCCATCCCGGCGCTCACCTACTTCTGGGCGACCGAGCAGGCGGCGGAACTGCTGCCTGCATCACGGCTCTTCCCGCAGACCATCACGAGCGAGCTCATGGGCTGGGCCCTCGTGAACGGCGCGATCACGCTGGTGCTGGTGCTGCTGTGGTGGGCGACCGCCGGGCGGCGCCGCGGTGCCCGGGCAGACACGCTCGGACTGGCGGTCGGGGGCTTCTTCCGAGCGATCGCCTTCGCGCTGCTCGTCGTCGGCGGGGCGCACGCGCTGCTCGCCCTCGTCGGTGGACTCTTCCAGGTGGATTTCCGCGTCTGGGTGGTGGCGCAGAAGCTGCTGTCGCAGGACCAGGCCTTCATCGCGCTGAGCTACGTGCTGCCGTTCACGCTCTTCTTCCTCATCCTGGGCATGCTGCTGCACGGCCAACTCCGCCCGTCCGACAGCCGCGCAGAGGGCGCCGACGCGATGATCGCCAACGCCCTCATCGCCGTCGGCGGCTTCATCGTGCTGCTGCTCGTCCAGTACCTGCCCGTGGTCACCGAGGCCCAACCGCTCACCATCCTCGAGCCGCTGCGCACCATCGTGGCGTACCAGTTCATCGTGCTCCTGCCGGTGGCCGCCATGCTGTCGACGTACCTCTTCGCGCGCACCGGCAGCGTCTGGCCCGGAGCGTTCGTCAACGGCTTCTGGGTGACGGCCTACATCGTCGCCAGCCAGGCGACGCAGTTCGCCGGCTGACCGAAGCGCGCGCGGCGCAACCGCCCGCGAGGGCGACGGCGCCGCGCGCGACCGCGGTGCGTGATGGGTGCGCTCAGCGCCAGTCGATCTCCGAGCGGCTCACGCCGCGCAGCACGGCGCCGTCGCTCACGCTGTAGCTCACGGTGCCGCCGAGGCGCTCCGCGAGCGCCTGCATGAAGCCCTCGAGCGCCGCGCTGGCGTCCTCGACCGCCTCGAAGTCCAGGCCGGCGCCGGCGGTGAGGCCCGCCAGGAGCTGCACCTGCATCGTCAGCTGGTCGGCCGTCCCGAGCAGCGTGGCGCGATCGTCGCTGACCGTGAAGCTCGACGCCTCGGCGGGGACCTCGGGCAGCAGGCGCGCGAGCGTGTCGGGCAGCACCCCACCGGCGCCGATCGCACGCGCCACGGCGTCGGCCGCGCCGGCCGAGGTGGCGACGAGCGCGTAGCCGCTCATGGCGGCCACGTGCAGCTCGAGACCGGGGAAGACCACGAAGCTGGTGACGGTGACGCCTGCGACGTCGCGCCGCTCAGGCTGCACCATGCCGCCGGCGCCCATCGGGTCGGCGAACGCCGACACCATCGACGCGAGCATGACGCCCGTGCGCTCGAGGCCGGCGCGGGCGGCGGCGTCGTCGTTGCTGAGGAACACCAGCGCGCTCTCGCCGAGGAGGTCCTCGCCGGGCACGCCCGGATCGACAGCGGCGCCGAAGCCCGTCGTGACGGTCATCGAGCCGTTGCCCATCCAGGAGAACACGTCGCCGCGCAGGTCGACGCCGACCAGGTCGCGCAGCAGACCCTCGGGATCGGACAGCGCCAGCTCGGGGAGCTCCCGCAGCAGCGTGAGCAGGTAGTCGTAGATGGCGCTGGGGTCGCCGGAGGTGGCGCTCACCGACACGGCCTCGGCCGGGATGGCGTCGAGCAGCCGCGGCGGCACGCCACCGGCGTCGGCGGCCAGCAGCGCGTAGAGCGCCGGGTCGCGGCCGTCGGCGCGCAGCAGCTGGACGCTCTCGCTCTCGCTGCCGCGCGAGGTGATGCGCGCGACGCCGGCGCTGGTGCCGAAGGTCTCGAGCATCGCTGCGATGCGCGCCACGCTGCGATCGAAGCCGAGCCCACCCGCGAGCGGCGTCAGCGCGCGCGCCAACGGCTCGAGGTCGAGGAAGCCGTAGAGCTGCCCCGGTGCCATGGTGCCGAGCGTGCCTGCGTAGCCGGCGGAGTCGGCGAAGCTGGGGTCGCTGCCGCCCTGGGCGGCGCGCAGCACGCCGCGCAGCGCGTCGGGGTTGCTGGAGAGCGCGAGCAGTTCGCCGTAGCGCGCGGCGGCGATCGGCAGGCCGTCGACGATCACGGCCACGATGGAAGCGTCGCCCTCGCGCAGCGTCTGTGCGCCGCTCTCGGCGGCCGTCTCGGCCAGCAGCGCGTCGAAGCGCGCGCCGGTGGCGTCGTCGACGAGCGCCAACAGCGTGACCGACGGCAGCGGGTTGAAGGGGCTGACGCTCACGCCGATCCAGGCCTCGCGGCCGAGCAGGTCGAGCAACTCGAGGCCCTCGAGGCCGGCGGGCAACTCGACGCCGTCCATGTCGGTGCCGTCGAGCGGCACGCCGAGCATGCCGGGGTCGACGTCGCCGAAGGCGCGTTCCAGCGCGGCGCCCACCCCGAAGCGTTCCCAGTCGGCGAGCACGCCGTCGAGGAGATCGGCGTGCGACGCCAGGTCGACGACGCCCAGCGCCAGCACCGTGTCGGCCGGGAGGTGGTCGGGGAGCCGCTGGGCGAACGCCGGGAGCGCCAGTGCGAAGGTGAGGAGGAGGACGCCTGCGGCGCGGAGGCCGAGGCGCAACGGGTGTGGCGCGAAGGAACGAATCATGCGAGCAGTGTACGGGCGGCGCCTGAGCGATGCATGCGCCACAGGTCACGCCCCGCCGCGGCAGCGTTCGGCGCCGACGGCGGGGCGTGTGTTCGCCGAACACCGGCCAGGGCGTTGCTCAGCCGGAGCGGACGCGGGCCAGCACCGTGCGCGCGACCTCGGCCACACGCTCGGGCGTGAAGCCGTACGCGCGCAACACCTCGTCGCCAGGTGCGCTCGCACCGAAGCGATCGACGCCGACGACCTCGCCCGCGTCACCCACCCAACGCTCCCAACCGAGCGTCGCGCCCGCCTCGACGGCCACGCGCGCCCGCACCGTCGGCGGCAGGACGCGCTTGCGGTAGGCCTCGTCTTGCGCCGCGAACAGCTCGAACGACGGCAGGCTCACGACGCGGGCGCGCACGCCCTCCTGCGACAGCCGCTCTCTCGCCGCCAGGCACACGCTCACCTCGGAGCCGGTGCCGATCAGCACGACCTCGGGGTCGCCGCCCTCGGCGTCGGCCAGCACGTAGCCGCCGCGCGCCACGGCGTCCTCCGGGACGTCGAGGTGCGGCACACCCTGGCGCGTGAGCGCGAGCGCGGTCGGCCCCTCGTTGCGCTCGAGCGCCAAGCGCCAGGCCTGCACCGTCTCGTTGCCGTCGGCGGGTCGGATGACGACCAGGTTCGGCATGGCCCGCAGCGACATCAGGGTCTCGATCGGCTGGTGGGTGGGGCCGTCGCCGCCGAGGCCGATCGAGTCGTGCGTGAACACGTACGTGAGCGACGTCCCCATCAGCGCCGACAGGCGCAGCGCCGGGCGGAGGTAATCGGCGAACACGAGGAAGGTGGCGACGAAGGGCCGCACACCGCCGTGCAGCGCCATGCCGTTGCCGATGGCCGCCATCGCATGCTCGCGCACGCCGAAGTGGATGATCCGACCCGCCATCGCACCCTTGCGCATCGACTCCTCGCCGGGGAGGTCGGTGACGTTCGACCCCGCCAGGTCGGCAGAGCCACCCACGAGCTCCGGCACGCGCGGCGCGAGCGCCGCCAGCGCCTTGCCCGAGGCGGCGCGGGTGGCGAGCGGCTTGTCGCCCGCCTGCCACGTCGGGAGGTCGTCGAAGGCGTGCTCGGGCAGCTCGCCCCGCAGCGCGCGTTCGAGCTCCGCTGCCAACTCGGGGTGCTCCGCCTCGTACGCCTGCCAGCGTTCGCGCCACGCGGCGTGCTCGGCCGCACCCCGCGTGCGCTGCTCGCGGTAGTGCGTCAGCACGTCGTCGGGCACGGTGAACGCCGGCCAGTCGATCTCGAGCGCACGCTTGGTCGCGACGGCCTCGTCGTCACCGAGGACCGAGCCGTGGATCTTGCTGGTGCCCGCCAACGCGGGCGAACCGTAGCCGATCGTGGTGGGCACGATGATCAGCGAGGGGCGCTCCGTCTCGGCCTTGGCCGCGGCAACGGCCGCGCCGATGGCGTCCACGTCGTTGCCATCCTCCACACGCTGCACGTGCCAGCCGTAGGCCTCGTAGCGGCGGCCGACGTCCTCGCTGAAGGCGAGGTCGGTGCTGCCGTCGATGGTGATGCCGTTGTCGTCGTACAGCACGACGAGCTTGCCGAGGCCGAGGTGCCCGGCGAGGCTGCTCGCCTCGCTCGCCACGCCCTCCATCATGCAGCCGTCGCCGGCGAGCACGAAGGTGTGGTGATCGACGACCGCGTGGCCCGGGCGGTTGAACCGCGCCGCCAGGTGCGCCTCGGCCAGCGCCATCCCGACCGCATTGGCGAGCCCTTGGCCAAGCGGTCCGGTGGTCGTCTCGACGCCGGGAGTGTGGCTCACCTCGGGGTGCCCGGGCGTGATCGACTCCCACTGGCGGTAGCCGCGCAGGTCGTCCATCGAGACATCGAACCCGACGAGGTGGAGCAGCGCGTACTGCAGCATCGAGCCGTGGCCGTTCGATTGGACGTAGCGGTCGCGGTTCCACCAGGTCGGATCGGTCGGGTCGTAGCGCAGCACGTGGCGGAAGAGCAGGTAGCCCATCGCGGCGGCGCCCATCGGCATACCCGGGTGGCCGTCGCCCGACGCCTGCGTGGCGTCGATGGTGAGGGCTCGAATGGCGTTCACGCTGCGCTTCGTCAGCGTCGGATCGTGGGGGTGCGAGTCGGGCATGGCGCCTCCAGACGTGCCAGGGCGCCGCTGCTGGGCGCCGTATGGGACGAAGGTATCACGCCCTGCGGTGGGTCTTCGCGCGTGCCGTTGGGGGCGTCAGCCGGCCGGCTCGCGCCGGCGCAGGATCGCCGCGCGCACCCGTTCGCCTTCGGCCCAGTGCGCGCGTTCCTCGTCGCTCTCGACGAGCAGCGGCGGCACCGGGGTCGGCCGGCCGTCCGCGTCGAGCGCGACGAAGTTCAGGTGCCCCATCGTGCACAGGCGCCGCTCGCCGGTGTAGGGGTTCTCGCCCGTGACCTCGCAGCGCACGATCATGCTGGTGCGGCCGGTCCACGCGACGCGGCTGGCCACCTCGAGAATCTCGCCCACGTACACCGGGTTGCGGAAGTCGACGGGCTCGGTCGAGGCCGTGACCACCTGCGTCCGGGCGAAGCGAAAGCAGGCGATGGCCGAGTTGACGTCGAGCAGTTCGAGCACGCGGCCGCCGAAGATCGTCCCGAGCGGGTTGGCGTGGTGCGGGAAGACGGTGTCGACGCTGGTCACCCACGGGCTCGGTCGAGGCGCGCCGTCGTACGAGGTGGCCGGCGGCGCGGCGCGGCGGTTCGGTGCGTTCGTCATGCGCCCATCCTAGTCGCGCTCCGCGCGCCCGCGTCTATACTGGGCGCTCCGCCGTCTCGGCGCCGAACCCCGGGAGGACCACATGACCACCAGCATCGGCCACGTCCCCACCACCACGCCGCTCATCGAGCGCCTCGTGCCCGTACCCCACCCGGCGTGGCGCCTCGTGGCCCAACTCGCGCTGGGCGTGGCGCTGCTGGCGGCGCTGGCGCAGCTGCGCATCGTGATCGGCCCGGTGCCGATCACCGGGCAGACGCTCGGCGTGCTGCTGCTCGCCGCCGTGTACGGTCCCGTGCGCGGTACGGCCGCGGTGCTGGCCTACCTCGGTGTCGGCGCCGCTGGCCTGGGCGTGTTCACCGGCGCGGCCGGCGGCTTGGCCGTCTTCGGCGGCACCACGGCCGGGTACCTGGTCGGCTTCGTGCCGGCCGCCCTGCTCGTCGGAGCGCTGGCGCGACGCGGCTGGGGCCGTACGCACCTCGGCATGGCCGC
>PWQI01000288.1 GCA_003556805.1 Trueperaceae bacterium
CGGATGCGTCAGATCGTCGAGGAGGCCGTCCTCGCCGAGCAGGTGGGCCTGGACGTGTTCGGAGTGGGCGAGCACCACCGCGCCGACTTCCTCGTCTCGGCACCCGAGGTGGTGCTCGCCGCCATCGCGGAGCGCACCGAGCGGCTGCGTCTGACGTCGGCCGTGACGGTGCTGTCGTCAGACGATCCGATCCGCGTGTTCCAGCGCTTCGCGACCCTCGACCTGCTGTCGAACGGCCGCGCCGAGGTGCTGGCGGGCCGCGGCTCGTTCACCGAGTCGTTCCCGCTCTTCGGCTACGCGCTCGAGGACTACGACCGGCTGTTCGCCGAGAAGCTCGAGCTCCTGCTGGCCGTGCGCGAGCGCACGCGCGTGACGTGGCGCGGCAGCACGCGCGCGCCGCTCGACGGCCAGGAGGTCCATCCGCGCCCCGTGCAAGACCCGCTGCCGGTGTGGGTGGGCGTCGGCGGCACGCCCGAATCGGCGCTGCGCGCCGGCATGCTGGGACTGCCCATGGCGCTTGCGATCATCGGCGGTCTGCCCGAGCGCTTCGTGCCGTTCGCCGGGATCCACCGCGAGGGGTTGAGGCGCGGCGGCTTCGACCCGGCGCTCGTGCCGATGAGCGTGAACGGCCACGCCTTCGTCGCGCCCACGTCGCAGGCGGCGGCGGACACGGCCTTCGCGCCCTACGCCGCGGTGATGACGCGCATCGGCCGCGAGCGCGGCTGGCCGCCGATGACGCGCGAACAGTTCGAGGCCATGCGCGAACCGCGCGGCTCGTTGGCGGTCGGCGATCCCGAGCAGGTGGCCGAGAAGGTCCTGGCCCAGCATGCGCTCTTCGGACACCGCCGGGCGCTCTTCCAGATGGGGCTCGGCACGCTGCCGCACGCGCAGGTGTTGCGCTCGATCGAGCTGCTCGGTACCGAGGTGGCGCCGATCGTGCGGCGCGAGGTCGCGGCCCGCGAGCACGCGTCGGCCCCGGGTGTCGAGCCATCGTGACCGCGCTGCCGGCCGCGCCCGTTACTCCGGCGGCAGCAGCGACACGCCAGCCTCGTTGAAGCGCAGCCGGACCGTGTCGCCGCGTTCGGCGACCGACATGCCGAGACCGGAGATGGTCGCGAACACCTCGACCCCGCCGATGTCGAAGATGAACTCGGTGACGGGCCCCAGGTAGGCGCTGCTCAGGTACGTCGCCTCGACGCCCTCCTCACCCTCGCGGGCGAACTCGATCGCCTCCGGGCGCACCATCACCGTGACGGGCCCGCTCGCCATGTCCTGCACGTGGGGGCGCCGGTACCCGAGCACGTCGATCGCCTTGCCGTCGTAGTGACCGGGGATGAAGTTGGCAGAGCCGATGAAATCGGCCACGAAACGCGACGCAGGCCGGGTGTAGAGCACGTGCGGCGAACCGATCTGCTCGATGATGCCCTGGTTCATCACCACGACCCGGTCGCTGATCGCCAAGGCCTCTTCCTGGTCGTGGGTCACGTACACGCTGGTGATGCCCAGGCGCTGCTGCAGGCTGCGGATGTCCTCGCGGACGCGCTTGCGCAGCTTCGCGTCGAGGTTCGAGAGCGGCTCGTCGAACAGCAGCACGCGCGGCCGGATCACGAGCGCGCGCGCCAGGGCCACGCGCTGCTGTTGCCCCCCGGAGAGGGCGTTGGTGGCGCGCTTCCCGTAGTCCTCGAGGCCCACCATCGCGAGCGCCTCGTGTACGCGCTCCTCGATCTCCTGCTTGGGCCGCTTGGCGACGCGCACGCCGTAGGCGACGTTCTCGAACACGTTCATGTGGGGGAAGAGCGCGTACGACTGGAACACCATCGTGATGTCGCGCAGGTAGGCGGGCAGCCGCGAGACGTCGTCGTCGTCGATCAGGATCTGACCGGCCGTGGGGCGCTCGAGACCCGCGATCAGCCGCAGGATCGTCGTCTTGCCGCAACCGGACGGACCGAGCAGCGTGAGCAGCTCGCCGCGCTCGATGAAGAGGTCGACGTCGTTCACGGCGACGACGTCCTTGCCGAAACGCTTGAGGAGCCCGCGCAGGTCGACCGTCGCCGGCTGGATGCCCTTGACCACCGTCGTCGTGCTGTCCATCAGCCCTCCACCCTCACGACGCGAGCGCTGATGCGCTGCGCCAGGCCCAACACCACCAGGATGGTGAAGAGCATCGATACGATCAGGATCGTGCCCATGGCCGCGGCCCTACCGAGCTGGCCCTGCTCGACCCAGCCGAGCAGCAAGACGGTGGCGAGCTGGTTGCCGGGGCTGACCAGGAAGATGACCTGGCTCACGGCCGTCATCGCCGAGACGAAGGCGAAGATCAGGCCGGTCACGAGCGTGTTGACCAGGAGCGGGAACAGCACCCGGCGCAAGGTCGTGAGCGAACGGGCCCGCAGCATGGTGGACGCCTCCTCCAGGCTGGGGTCGATCTGCGCCAGGCCGGCCACCGCGGCGCGGATGGCGACGGGCATGTTGCGGAACACGAGCGCCAGGATGATGATCGTGGCACTGGCGGTGAGCAGCCACGGTCCGGTATTGAACGCGAAGATGTAAGCGACGCCCATGACGGTGCCCGGGGTGGCGAACGACAGGAGCGATCCGAACTCGACGAAGCGGCGCCCGAAGAAGCGGTGGCGCGACACGAGGTAAGCGACGAGGAACCCCAGCAGCATCGCCGGCACCGCGCTGATCGCCGCGACGCGGGCGGTGTAGAGGAAGACGGGCCAGCCGGCGCGCATGAAGTCTTCGTAGTGGCGCGTCGTGAAGGTGTAGTTCACGCCCCAGAGCTGCGCGAACGAGCCGACCACGATCGAGACGTAGAGCGCCGCGACGAACACGGTCCATACGAACAGGACCAGCGTGAGGGCGATCTCGAGCACCCGCGGGATCGGCGCCAACGCGCCGCTGGACGGCTTGCCCGTGACCGTCACGAAGGAGCCGCCACCGAGCCACAGGCGCTGGATGAAGAACGCGCCGAGCACGAGGGCCAACAGCACGACGCCGTACGCCGCCGCCTCGTTCGGGTTGAAGCGGCCCGTGAGCGACAGGTAGACCTCCGTCGCCAGGTAGTTCCGGTCGCCACCGAGGATGATCGGGTTGCCGAAGTCGGCGAGCGACTCGATCATCGACAGCAGGAAGGCAGCGGCGAGACCTGGCCGCACGAGTGGCCAGGTGATCGTGCGCATGGTGGTCCACGGTCCGGCGCCCAGCGTCTGGGCCGCCTCTTCGAGCGCCGGGTTGAGCGACGAGATGGAGCCGCGCAGCAGCAGGTAGGCGATGGGCGTGAAGGCGAGGATCTGTGCGATCGCGACGCCGGGAATGCCGTAGATCCAGTTGCTGGACATGTCGAACAGGCCGTGCGTGACGATCCCGCGACGCCCCAGCAAGAAGATCATCGCGAACGCCAGGATGAACGGCGGCGTGATGATCGGGAGGACGCTGATCACATCGAGCGAACGGCGAATCGGCTTGAAGCGTGCGCGCTGACCGAGCAGCGCGAAGGCGAGCCCGAGCAGGGTGCAGGTGGGGGCGACGATGGCGACGGTCAGCAGGCTGGTGGGCAAGGCGCCGCGGCCGTACAGCAGCACCCCGATGATCAGGCCGGCGATGCCACCCAGGACGAGACGCAAGGCCACGATCGGCACCGAACGCCGCCGGAACACCGCCCAAGCGCCAGTCAGGACGGCGACGACCATGCCCCAACGCAGCGTCAGGCCGATCTCGTCGATCTGCGAGCGGGGGTTGTCGAGGAAGAAGAAGAGCGGGTGGGTCAACGTGCGGCGCAGTTGTGAGAGGTCGAACGAGCCGTCGATGATGACGGCGGCGCGCAGCACCGTGAAGAGCGGATAGATGATGAACAGGATGACGAAGAGCGAGACGACCAAGATACTGGTGGCGATGAACGCGTCGCCCTGGATTCGGCCGCTCTCGCTGAGCGCATGACCGAGCACGAGCGCGAGTGCGGCGAGCGTGAGGAGCGCGCCGATGCCGAAGGGCGTGGCGCTGAGGATGAACCACAGCACGCCGGCGCCGAGGCCGACGGTCCCGGTGGCGATGAGCGCGTCGCCGCGGACCGCGGTGTTGAGCCGCAGCAGCGACAACACGAACGACGCCACGGCACCCAACAGGACGATCCAGAGCAGCGGTGCCCCGAGTTCGAGCGCGTAGAGGTCGGGTTCGATCGTCAGGAACGGTCGCCCCGGACGCCCGAACGGCAGCGTCAGGTAGGTGACGATCGCGACGAGGGCGGGGAGCCACGCGCCACTGAAGCGCAGGCCCATGCCGTTGCCGGTGCGGGAGGGAGTGGTGGGGGTGGTCACGGCCATGGTGGGTTCGCTCGGCGTGGCACGGCCGGGGGTGCGGGGTGTCGCCCCCCGGCCGGGTCGGTCGGTGAGCTCCGCTCACACCGATACGGGCGTGAGCGGAGCATCGTCGCTTGCGTCAGGTTCAGCGCGGGATGGCGAAGACGTCGTTGAGCCAGCGCGTGAGGACCTGGTCACGGACCGCGGGGTCGCCCCAGCGATCGAAGTCGTACTCGATCAGGTTGATCTCGTCGAAGTTCGGTGCGAGCGGGTGCTGCACGGTGTTCATGTTCGACTGGATCTGGTACGAGTCGCCGAGATCGCCGGCGATGGCCTGCGCCTCGGGGGTCAGGGCCCACTCGATGAACTCGATGGCCGCGTCGCGGTTCGGGGCATTGGCGATGAGGCTGATGCCGCCGATCTCGTAACCGACACCCTCTTCGGGCGCGAAGACGGTGAGCGGGAAGCCTTGCGCGGCGAACTTGACGCCGTCGTGCATGAACTGGATCGCGATCGCGACTTCACCGCGGCCGGCCAGCTGTCCGGGAGCGCTGCCCGAGCTGGTGTACTGCGCCACGTTCATGTGGATGCCCTCGACGAGCTCCCAGCCGTCCTCCTCGCCGAAGACCTGCAGCAGCGTGGCGAGCGTGGTGTACGCCGTGCCGGAGCTGGTCGGGTCGGGCATGGCGATGAGCCCGCGGTACATGGGGTCGGTCAGGTCGCGCCAGGAGCGCGGCAGCGGCAAGTCGCCCAGCGCCTCCTCGTTGATGACGAAGCCGATGGCGCCGGCGTACAGCGGGATGTACTCCTCGTTGATGACCGACTTGAGCTCGGGGATGATGTCGTCCCACGTGCTCGGGATGTACATCTCCGCGACCCCGTCGCGCATGGCGATCAGGTGCGGGTCGCCCGTGCCGCCGAACCACACGTCGAAGACGGGGTTGGCCGACTCGGCGCGGATGCGCGCGAGCGCGTCTTGCGAGCTGACGCGGATGAACTCGAGGGGGATGCCCGTGGCTTCCGTGAAGGCGGGGCCGAGCGCCTCGCACCAGGCGAGGTCGGGGCTACAGAGAAGGTTGACGCGCTGCGCCTGAGCGTGGCTCAGGAACAGGGCTGCTGCGGCGACGAGGACGAGGGTGAGGCGCTTCATCAGATCGGTCTCCTTTGGCATGGCCGGGTCGACACAGGACGACGTCGGCACGATGCGCGGTTGTGTGGGGGGCCGGCTGACGCCGTCCCGTCGGGGTGAGGGATAGCCTATCGCATCATCGGCCAGCCGTGTCAGGGGAAGGTCATCCCGGGACGTTCATGCAGCGGTCATCGATGGTCGCGGCCGCCGTGACCGCCGTGACCGCCTTGACCACCTTGACCACCTTGACCGCACGATCGAACGGCGCGAGTCCAGCGGCCCGCCCCACTCAGGCGCCCCGTCCGCTCCCACGCAGCGGCAACCGCAGCCGCGCCTCGCGCCCCTCCCACGAGCCGCGCACCCAAGCCAGGTCGGGTTCGTCGCGGGCGTCCCACGTGGGGTGATCGCCGGCGAGCAGGTTCAGGTAGTAGGCGTCGTAGCCG
>PWQI01000029.1 GCA_003556805.1 Trueperaceae bacterium
CCGAGCGAGAGGAGACCGAGAGCGCGATGCAGAGGATCCCGGTGAAGCCCGTCCCGGAGCTCGTTCGGCAAGCCGCGGCGAGCGGCCTGGGCCCGGGCCGCCGCGGTGAGGAGGCGGCCGGGCTGGCGATGGCCGCGCCCGCGGTCATCCTGCTGGCGGCCTTCCTGATCACCCCCTTCGCCTTGGCGTTCGTCATGGCGTTCACCAACCAGCGCCTCGTGTCGCCCAACCCGACGGCGTTCGTCGGCACCCGCAACTTCACCCAGCTGCTCACCGTCCGGCCGTTCATGATGACGCCGGTCACCGATCCCGAGACCGGCGCCACGCTCCGCGACGACACCGGCGCACCCGTCTACCCGGTGTTGCGCGACATCACCCGCCGCAACCCCGACTACCCGCAGTTCGATGGCCTGCGCGAACTCGCCTCCTGGCAACTCGGTGAGCGACGGCTCTACCTCCTCGCCAGCGACGTCGTGTTCATGCGCGCGCTTCGCAACACCATGCTCTTCGTGCTCGTCGTCGCTCCGACACAAGCCACCTTGGCGTTGATGCTGGCACTGATGATCAACCAGCGCCTGCGGGGCGTCAACATCTTCCGCACCATCTATTTCATGCCCGTCGTCATCTCGATCGTCGTCGTGTCGTTGCTGTGGCGCTTCATCTACAGCCCGGGCGGGTTGCTCAACTCCATGCTCACGGGTCTCACCTTCGGTGCCTTCACGCCCGTCGACTGGCTCGGGAACCCGAACACTGCGCTCGGCGCCATCATGGCCATGTCGATCTGGCAGGCCGTCGGTTTCCACATGGTGATCTGGTTGTCCGGTCTCCAGACCATCCCAGGTGTGCTGTACGAGGCGGCGTCGGTCGAGGGCGCCAGCACCTTGCAGAAGTTCCGGCATGTCACCTGGCCGGGCTTACGCAACACGGCCGTGCTGATCCTCGTGGTGATCACCATGCAGGCCTTCGAGCTCTTCGCGCAGATCGATGTCATGACACGCGGTGGGCCGCGTGATGCGACCCAATCGATCGTCTTCCAGGCGGTGCAGCGCGGCTTCGAGCGCCAGGACATCGCGGGTGGCTCAGCCATCTCGGTCGTGCTGTTCCTGCTGGTGCTTTCCGTATCGCTGCTGCAGCGCTACGTGACCCGGGAGCGCGCGCGATGAGTGGGCGTATGGTCGGTGCTCGCAACGAGCGCTACCGCGTGCTCTGGCGCTACGCACTGCTGATCGCGGTCGCGCTGGTCTTCGTGTTCCCGGTCGTGTTCATGGTCGTCTCGTCACTCAAACCCGACCTACAGCTCCTGCGCGACACCGGTTCGCTCCGTGCCTTCTTGCCCGTCGGCGACATCTCGCTGGACAACTACGTCGCCGCTTTCAAGCGAGCGCCGATCGGTCGCTTCGTGTACAACAGTGTGCTCGTTACCAGCCTCACGGTGATGTTCGGGCTCTTCCTCAACTCGCTCGCCGGCTTCGCCTTCGCGAAGCTGCGCTGGCGCGGCCGTGCGATCGTCCTCTCCGTCGTCATCGCGACCCTCATCGTGCCGTTCGAGACCATCGCGGTCCCGCTCTTGATGATGGTCAACGCGCTGCCGTGGCTCGGCCCCGACGGTCTGACCTTCGGCTGGCTCAACAGCTACCGGGTCCAGATCGTGCCGTTCATCGCCGACGCGCTCTCGATCTTCCTGTTCGTGCAATTCTTCAAGGACCTCCCGGACGAGATCATCGAGGCCGCTCGTATCGACGGTGCCTCGTGGTGGCAGGTCTACCTGCGTGTGATCGTGCCGCTGTCGGGTCCGGTCTTCGCCACCGCCGCGATCCTGAAGTTCTTGGCGATGTACAACATGTACCTCTGGCCGCTCATGGTCGCGCAAGGCGAGACGTACCGTCCAGTGATGGTGGGCTTGCAGTACTTCTTCCAGCTCAACGTCGCCTGGGGCGAGGTGATGGCCTACCTGTCGCTGATCACCATCCCGGTGCTGGTGTTCTACCTGCTGCTGCAGCGCGCCTTCATCGAGTCGATCGCCGCCTCGGGGGTCAAGGGGTGAGCTTCGTCTCGGATCGCCACCGTCCTCGCTATCACCTACAGCCAGCGTCCGGCTGGATGAACGACCCGAACGGCGTCGTCCAGTGGCGCGGTCGCTACCACGTCTTCTACCAGCACAACCCGTTGGCGCCGCACTGGGCGCCTCCGCACTGGGGCCACGCCGTCAGCGACGACCTGGTCCACTGGGAGCATCTCCCGGTCGCCATCACGCCCGACATGCCACCGGCAGACGATGGCGGTTGCTGGTCGGGTTGCCTGGTGATCGATGCCGGCACGCCGACGATCCTCTACACCGGCGTGCGCGACGGCGTGCAAGCCACCTCCGTCGCCATCGGCTCCGACGACTTGGTCCGGTGGCGCAAACTGGGCGACAACCCCGTCGCGCGCGTGCCCGACTCGCTGTCCGAGCACACGCTCGAGGCGTACCGCGACCCCTTCGTGTGGCGGGAGAGCGACGCCTGGTATGCGCTGGTCGGGACGTCACTGGGCGGCGTCGGGCAGGCCCTGCTCTACCGCAGCGGCGACCTGCGCACCTGGACGTACCTGCACCCCTTCGTCCCCGAGCACGCCGAGCCGGTGTGCGACGACACCGGACAGATCTGGGAGTGTCCCAACTTCGTCACCGTGGGTGGCGCGCACCTGCTGCTGGTATCGCGCTGGCAGCGGACCGAGCTCACCTACCCGAACGTGCTCATCGGACGTTATCGCGACCGCCGCTTCCACCCCGAGCGGAGGCAGCGCCTGGACTGGGGCTACCGCTGCTTCTACGCCCCGCTGACGATGGAAGACGACCGCGGACGTCGGTTGATGTGGGGGTGGCTCCAGGAGCAACGCTCCGTCGAAGGCGCGAACGGCACGTGGGCGGGCGTGATGTCGCTGCCACGTGTCGTCACGTTCGAGGACGACGAGGTGCGACAGCGCTTCGTACCGGAACTGACGGCGTTGCGAACCGGTGAGCACGCCCGGCTCGACGCCGTCGACGTTCGCGACCGCGTCGAGCTCGACGTCGGTGGTTCGGCCCTCGAGCTCAGCTTGACGCTCGAGCGCGACACCGCGGCCGTCTCCGGCCTGCGTCTGCAGCACAGCGAGGCCGAACACACCGACGTGCTCATCGCCTGGCGGACGAAGCGGTTGATCGTCGACACGCGCCACGCGAAGGGCCCGCACGGCGCCGATTACGCCGTCGACAGCGCTCCGCTCGGCCTGCCCGGCGAGCCGCTCGAGCGCGTCGAGATGCACCTCTACCTCGACAGCTCGGTGCTCGAGCTGATCGCCGACGACCGCCATGCGCTCACCACCCGCGTCTACCCCGAGGGGCCTGCGGTCGATCGCGTGGCACTGACGGCCGTCGGGGGAGCAGCGCGTGTCGTGCGATGCGAGGCCTGGAGCCTGGAGCGCAGCCGCTGACGGACGCGTACAGGGTCCACGCGTCGTACGCTCGAACGATGAGCGACACCGCCGATCGCACGTTCGACACCGAGCGCCTCCTCGCACTCAAGGACGTCGCGGGCGCGCATGCCCGCGCGCTTGGCCGCTGGGCGACCGCCTTCGCCGCGCAGGCCAGCGCGGGGGACGGTGACCTGGGCCAGACGACCAAGACCAGCCCCGGTGACATGGTCACCTTCGCCGACGCCGAGGTCCAACGCCGCCTCGTGGTCGCGTTGCGCGAGGCGGCGCCGGAGGTCGGTTTCGTCGGGGAAGAGGGTCTCGACGAGGCCGAGCCCGGCGCGCCCACCTGGGTGATCGACCCGATCGACGGCACCCACAACTTCGTGCGCGGTTACCCGGGCTTCTGTGTCTCGATCGGACTCGTGGTCGACGAAGAGGCCGTGCTGGGCGTGATCTACGACGCGGCGGAGGACACCGTGTACTGGGCCGTGCGCGGTGGCGGTGCCTGGCGCGAGGCCGAACGGCTGACCAGGGGTGCGGCGCACGCGATGTCGCACGCGCTCATCGGAACGAACTTCACCGCCGACTCCGCGCGCTCGCCGCGCGATCAGGCGGTGTTCGCCGAGCTCGCCCGCCGATCCGCCGGCGTGCGCTCGTCGGGTGCCGCCTGTCGCGACTTCTGCCACTTCGCGGCGGGTCGCACCGATCTCTTCTGGCAGTTCGGTCTCAAGGCCTGGGACGTAGCTGCGGGCATCGTGCTGGTGCGCGAGGCGGGCGGTGCCGTCGTGTTCGCAGGCGAGCCGACCGACTGGGTGCGTGCTCCGGAGCTGATCGTGTTCGCAGGCGAGCCGGGCCTCGTCGACGAGGCGCTGGCGGTGCTTGCGGCTCGCTAGCGGTCGGTGTCCTTGACCCACTCGACCGCTGGCACCTACGCTGAGCGCATCATGAACGAACTCGAGGGTTTCCGTGATCGCGGCGTCCGCGCCTTGGTGCTGCTCCACGAGCGCGAGCTCCGAATCTGCCTCGTCACCTGGCGACGCGCGCTGGCGTGGGGTGTGGAGCTCCCCGCGACCGGTCAGCACGACGCCTCGCCGCAGGCCTCGTTCCGCCACGTGCTCAGCGCCGCCGGCGGCTACCTGCGCTGGCTCACGAAGCATCTCGAGCTCGGCGACGTTGGCCTCGACGAGGTGCCCGGCATCGAGGACATCGAGGAGCAGGCCGACGCCTACCTCGAGCACCTGCTGGATCGCTGGCGCACCGTCCTCCGCGACGTGCCGCGTGAGCGGCTGCGCGAGAGCTACCCGACGAAGTGGGTTCCGGCGCTCGTGGTCGAGGCGATGCTCGAGCACGCCGTCGTACACCCGATGCGCCACACGCTGCAGCTCGAAGGGTTGATGACGCCGAGCTGAGCGGCGTCAGGTGGCCGCGGCGCGGCGACCGGGCGTCGGCGACAGCGCACCGAACCAGACGCCTATGATCACCAGGCCCGCGCCTACGAGGGCCGTGGCCGTGATGGGCACGTCGGCGAGCCACGCCTCGAGCAGCATGGTGGTCACGGGGATCACCACGAAGGCGTAGCTCGCTGCGGACGGCGTCCAGCGGCGGATCAGCAGCAGCGTCAACGCGAACAGTCCCACCGACCCGAACGCCACCAGGTAGAGCAGCGCCCAGCGCGCCTCGGGCAGGGTGGGCCACGACCAGGTCTCGCCCGCGGTCAGCGATGCCGTGAGCAGCAGGGCGGCGCCAGCGCTCATGGCTACGGCGTTCGTGATCGCCGGATGGTTGGCGCTGACGCGCTTGCCGAGGATGATGCTCTGGCCGATCGTCGCGACCGCCGCCAGCAGCGCCAGCAGGGGCACCAGCGGCACGTCCAGTGCGGTGGGCGCGAAGGCGATCCAGCCGATGCCGAGGAGGGCGGCGACACCGCCCACGAGCGACCTCGTCTGGAATCGCTCCATGCGTTGCATGACCGCCAGTGCCAGCGTGACCAGCGGCACGCTCGCGAGCACGATCGTGGCGACGCCAGCCGTGACGTGCAGGAGCGACCAGTACATCAGCGCGAAGAACAGCCCGAAGTTGAGCAGGCCGAAGACGACGGTGCGGGCGAGCATGGCGCCGCGCGGCCAGGGGCGCCGCGTGGCGAAGGCCAGCGCCGTGAACACGATCGCGGCCAGGGCGAAGCGCAGTCCGGCGCCCCAGAGCGGCGGCAGCTCGAGGTTGCTGAACCGGACCGCGAGGAAGTTGCCGGACCCCAGGAGCACGCACAGCCCGAAGAGCACGAGTGCGATGGCGTCGGGCCGTGCGGGAGCGGTGGCCTGGCCGGACGACATGCGGCAGCATGGACCCTCGTCTCGCACGTGTCAACCGACGCGACGGCGGCGCTGCGACGCGACGTGTAGCGGTCTGGCACCGAGTCCCCATATCATCGGGCATGACCGCATGGCAGATCGCCCTCCCACCACGACGCTCGGAGGCCACGTGAGCGACGTCCGGATCGAGCGCTGCCGCGACGCCGATGCAGCCGGCTGGCTCGACCTGCGCAAGGCGCTGTGGCCCGAGACGCCGCGGGAGATCCACCGCGCCGAGATCCGCGCCCAGGTCGACGACCCCGAACGCTTCGCGGCCTTCGTCGCCTACGCCGTCGGTGGGGCGTCGTTGGGGCTCGCCGAGGTGTCGCTGCGCTGGGATCACGTCAACGGCACCACCAGCTCGCCGGTTGCGTTCCTGGAGGGGCTCTACGTCGACGACCGCGAGCGCCGCCGCGGCCTTGCCCGCCGCCTCGTCGACGCGGCCGTGGCGTGGGCCCACCTCAAGGGGTGCCGCGAGCTCGCATCCGATGCGCTCGAAGCGAACCTGATGGGGCAACGCGTGCACCGCGCCCTCGGGTTCGAGGAGACGGAGCGCGTCGTGTACTTCAAGCGCCGCGTCCCCTGACGCCGGGACGCTCGTCACTTGACGACGTCGCGAAGGAGGCGAACGCTGAGGTGTTCGTCGTCGTGTCGGCGTCCAGGAGGTGATCACGTGCCGCGAGGCACCGCCGCAGGCGTCGCCACCTAAGTCCCACTGCGACCGCGGGCCAAGCCGCCCGCGGGGGAGGCGTGCGCACCTGCCCACCGCGCCCGACGGCGTCCCGAGCGCCCGACCCACCGAGCGTGCACCCTCGTCAGCCGAGCGCGTTCGAGGCGCCAGCAGTGCCGTTCGCCGATGACGCGCCGCGACGTGCGGCGTCCGTCCGGAGGTGGGTCATGGCAAGAACATCGACGTTCCTCGCGCGCTCCGCGCCGCTGTTGCTCGCCGCATACCTCGTGTCGTCGACCGCGTTCGCCCAGCCGCAGTTGGCGGGCGCCGTCCCCTCGATGGGCGCGTTGGCGCCCGTCGACGTCGTGGCCGAGACGCGATTCGGTCTCTCGTGGTTCCCCGTCGAGGTGGGTCGCGGCAACGTCGACACCGACGGCGCCTTCACCCTGCGCTTCCACCAACCCGTGCCGCTCGAGGCCGAGATCGCCTATGCCGTCGAGCGGCTCTTCGAAGGGCAGCGGTGCGACGGCCTGGCGTTCAGCGATCCCGCCGCCCGCGTGGTGCTCGTCCGCGAGCTGCGTGTGGTCCCTGACGGCGCGCCGTGCGAGTTCTGCGAGACGCTCGGGGCGCTGTACCTGGCCAGCGGTCCCAGTGACCGCCTCGCGGCCACGGGCGACCTGGTCGTGCGCTGGCTCTACGCCGACCGCGACGTGTCGATCGATGGCACCTGCTTCTACGGGTGGGGCAGCGAGACCTACGCGCTCGGCCTGCACACCGGCTGGAACACCTTGCAGCTCGAGACGACAGCGGTCATCCCGAGCGGCGGGTACTGCGACTGCCACGAGGTCCTCGTGACGGCCGTCCCGTTCACCCCCGAAGGGGTGCGCTGGTTCTTCGTCGGCGACCGTTGATCGCGTCGCCCGCGACGCACCGAGGTGAGCGGCCCGGGCCCGGTGCCACGCGCCCAGCGTGGGGTACCGGGCCCTGCGCCTAGCGCTCGGCGGTCGCGAAGGCGTCCTGGACCGACCGCAAGAAGCCCGCGTCGTCGAACAGCTCGACCGCCACCCCGGCCAGGACGCTGGCGCCGTCGACGACCGTCCGGTCGCCGCGCTCCGAGCGCGCCGCGGTCGCGAACGCGGCCGTGTGCGGCAACGCCGAGTCGTCGATGGCCAGCATGCCGTGCAGGCCAGGCAGCACCTGCGACAGGTTGCCCATGTCGGTCGAGCCGGCACCGCTGGACGGGTCGAACGGCGTCAGCGTCCGCCCCCGCCGCTGCGCGTACCGCTCGAAGGCGGCCTCGAGAGGGGCGTTGCGGCGGATCTCGTCGTACGGGTGCGACGCGTTCACGACCTCCACCGTCGTGCCGGTCATCAGCGCTGCGCCCTGGAACACGCCCTGGAGGCGCGGTACGAGCGACTCGTGCAGATGCCGGGCGTCGGCCGAGCGGGCCACGCACGTCATCGCGGCGCGTTCTGGGATGATGTTCGGCGCGGCCCCGCCGTCCGAGACGATGGCGTGTATGCGCACGTCGTCACGGACCTGCTGCCGCATCGCGTCGATGCCAGCGAACGCGAGGCGCACGGCGTCGAGTGCGTTGCGACCATCGAAGGGCGCCATCGCCGCGTGAGCGGGCGTCCCCGTATACACCACCTCGAGCTTCACGCTGGCGAGCGTGGCCATCCCCGCCTGGTTCAAGTGGTACGGGTGGATCATCAGCGCGGCATCGACACCGTCGAACACGCCCGCCTCGAGCAGGATGACCTTGCCGCCGCCGCCCTCCTCGGCGGGCGTGCCGATCACGAGCAGCGAGCCGTCGAGGTCACGCATCACCGGCGCGAGTGCGATCGCGGCACCCGCGCCCATCGTGGCGATCAGGTTGTGGCCGCATGCGTGGCCTAGCCCAGGCAGCGCGTCGTACTCGCACAGCAGCGCCACCGTCGGCCCGCCCGGCCGGCCGTCGAGGCGCGCCCGGAAGGCCGTCGGGAGGCCGCCGACGCCGCGCACGACCTCGAAGCCGTGCTGCTCCAGCAGTTCGCACAACCAGGCGCTCGCCTGGACCTCCTCGAAGCGGGTCTCCGGATGCTCGTGGATGCGGTGGCTCAGGGCCACGAGAGCGTCCCGTTGGCTCTCCAGGTGGGCGTCGATGCGGTCGGCGATCTCACGGACGTCTGGCATGGGCGTTCCTCCCGGTGGCGGCTCGGTCCCGTTGTACCGCGCCGGCGCGACGACGACGTCGGGGGCGGACGTTTGAATCTGGCGGAGCCTGGGTGCGCTTGGTTCGATGGGGTCGCTTCCCGCGGCACCGCGTGAGCCACCGGTCGCGGGCACGTTCTGTGCGGGCCGTTCGTCGCCGCTCGTGCAGCCAGGGAGGGAGTTGCCATGGCCGAGGACCTCCAGGTCCTGATCGAGCGCCTGCAGCGTGAGGCCGTCGATGAGGGTCAGCGCCGGGCACGCATCATCGTCCAGGAGGCCGAGGCCAAGGCGGCAGCGACTGTCCGCGACGCCGAGGCCGAGGCGCGGAGCGTGCTCGAGCGTGCTCGACACGACGCCGAGGCATACACCGAGCGCAGCCGGCTGGCGTTGGAACAGGCCGGTCGCGATCTGCTCATCAGCGTCGGCCAGTCGATCGACGCTCTCATGGCGAACCTCGTGCGCGAGTCGTTGCAAGAGGAGCTCGAGCCGGGCCTCCTCGGCGAGATGCTCGTGAAGATGGCCGAGGCCTACGCTGCGCGCGGCGGACGCGAGCGGCGTCTGGCGGTGCTGCTGAGCGCCGAGGACCTCGACGCCATGGTCGATCTGTACAGCCGGCGCCTCGCCGACAAGCTGCCGCACGGGATCGGCCTACGGCTCGACAACAGCGTGGTGAAGGGCTTCCGCGTGGCGCTCGTCGACGAGCACGTGGAGCACGACCTCACGATCGACGCCATCGCCGAAGCGCTGACCCACCACCTGCGGCCCCACCTGGCGAAGGTGCTCGCGCAGGTCGCGCCGGAGGTGTCGGTCCAGGCCTCGCCGCGGGCGACCCAAGCGCACGTCGAGGACCCGTCCCGGTGATCGCCTACCTCCTGGCCAGCCTCCCCACGCCGCGCTTGGCGGAACCGCCGGCGATGGAGCCGGCCACGTTCGTCGAACGCTGCCGCGGCTTCGTGAGCGACGAGCGCTGGCGCGACCTCGACGAGCTCCTCGCTGCACGCTCCAAGGGCCAGGGTGCGGCGTCGACCGCGATGCCCGCTCGTGTGCCGCGCGACGGCTCGCGACCCGATCGACCGCGCGACCCCGTCGCCCGCACGTGGCACGACCTCAGCGCCCAGATCGACGACGCCGTCGCCATCCAGCGCGGCGCGCACACCCGGCGCGACCCGACGCCATACCTGCAGCGCCCGAGCGGTTACCGGGTCGACCTGGTCGAAGCCGTGGAGCGCGCCTTCGGCGCGCAGAACCCGGGTGCACGCGAGCGGGCGCTCGACGAGGTGCGGTGGCGCCTCGCCGACGAACTCGCGCTCGGCGAGCCCGACGGCTTCGCCGCGCTCTACGCGCGAGCCGTGCAGCTGCGGCTGGCGTGGCGCTGGGCGCAGTGGGAAGCCGCAGCCGGCTGGACCGCCCTCGAGACCAGCCTGCGGACACTCGAGGCGCCCCATGCCTAACATCGGACGCATCGTCGCCGTGAGCGGATCGCTGATCACCGTGACGTTCAAGCGACCCGTCGTGCAGAACGAGGTCGGCTACGCCATGATCGACGACCTCATGCTCAAGGCCGAACTCATCCGCGTGCGTGGCGAGTACGCCGACCTGCAGGTCTTCGAGGACACGAGTGGGCTGTTCGTCGGCGGGCAGGTGGAGTTCACCGGCGAGATGCTCGCGGTCGAACTCGGTCCGGGCCTGCTCGGCCAAGTGGTCGACGGTCTCCAGAACCCGCTCTTCGAGCTCGCCGAGACCAGCGGCTACTTCCTGCCGCGTGGCCGCTACCTCGACCCGCTCGATCGCGAACGGCGCTGGCCGTTCACACCCAGCGCCGAGGTGGGCGACGCACTGCAGGCAGGCGAGGCGCTCGGCAGCGTGCCCGAAGGCCAGTTCCAGCACCGTGTGATGGTGCCCTTCGGTCTGGCTGGGGCCTGGACGCTGCGCGAGCTCGCCGCAGCGGGCGAGTACACGGTCAGCGACGTCATCGCCAGACTCGAGAACGAGCGCGGTGAGCAGCGCGAGGTGACGATGCTGCAGCGCTGGCCGGTGAAGGTCCCGATCCGTGCCTACCGCGAGCGCCTCCGGCCGCAGGAGCCGCTGGTCACGAAGGTCCGCATCGTCGACACGCTCTTCCCGGTGGCACGTGGGGGGACCTCCTGCATCCCGGGCCCGTTCGGGGCGGGGAAGACGGTGTTGCAACAGTTGATGAGCCGCCACGCCGAGGTCGACGTGGTGGTGGTCGCGGCCTGTGGCGAGCGCGCCGGTGAGGTCGTCGAGACGCTGCGCGAGTTCCCGGAGCTCACCGACCCCCGTACCGGCCGCAGCCTCATGGAGCGCACGGTGATCGTGTGCAACACGAGTTCGATGCCCGTCGCCGCGCGCGAGGCCAGCGTGTACACCGCCGTGACCCTGGCCGAGTACTACCGGCAGATGGGGCTCGACGTGCTGCTCCTGGCCGACTCGACCAGCCGCTGGGCCCAGGCGCTGCGCGAGGTGTCGGGGCGCCTCGAGGAGATACCGGGCGAAGAAGCGTTCCCGGCGTACCTCGAGTCGGTGGTCGCCGCCTTCTACGAGCGCGGTGGGCTGGTGAGGCTGCACGACGGAACGCATGGCTCCGTCACGATCGCCGGCACCGTGAGCCCGGCGGGAGGCAACCTCGAGGAGCCCGTCACGCAGGCCACGCTCAAGGTGGTGGGCGCGTTCCACGGCCTCTCGCGCGCGCGCTCGGACGCGAGACGCTACCCCGCGATCGATCCGCTCGACAGCTGGAGCCATTACCCCGGAGTCGTGTCGAAGGACGACATCGCCTTCGCACGGCGCCTGCTGCACGACGGCCACGAGGTGGATCAGATGATGAAGGTCGTCGGCGAGGAGGGCACGGGCATCGAGGACTTCGTCCGCTACCTGCAAGCCGAGTACCTCGACGCCGCCTACTTGCAGCAAGACGCCTTCGACCCGGTCGACGGAGCCACCGGTGCCGAGCGACAGACGGAGGTGTTCGGCGAGCTCGTCCAGATGCTGCGCACGCCCGTGGCGCTCGTCGACAAGGACGCTGCGCGGCGCTTCTACCAGCACCTGACCCAGGTGACGAAGGAGTGGAACCGCTGCGCCTGGGGCAGCCCCGAGTACCAGGCCGCACGCGAGCGGCTGCGCGGCCTCCAGAGCGAGGTGGGCGTCGATGCATAAGACCTACACGCGCCTCGAGCGGATCGCGGGCAGCGTCGTCGCGGTGAGCGCCGGCGACGCCACCTACCGTGAGCTGGCCCAGATCACGTGGCCCGGCGGCACGTCGTTGGCCCAGGTGGTGCGGCTCGAAGGTGGACGGGCGTTCCTGCAAGTCTTCGCCGGCGTGCGCGGGCTTCCGACCGACGCCCGCGTGCGCTTCCTGGGCCGGCCAATGCGGGTGCCGGCGTCCGACGACATGCTCGGCCGCGTCTTCGACGGCGCCGGACGGCCCCGCGACAACGGCCCGGTCCTCGACGAGGAGGGCGTCGACATCGCTGGGCCCTCCGTCAACCCCGCCCGCCGCGTCATCCCGCGCACGATGGTGCGCACCGGCATCCCGATGATCGACGTGTTCAACACGCTCGTGGAGAGCCAGAAGCTGCCCATCTTCTCGATCCCGGGCGAGCCGTACCTGGAGCTGCTGGCACGCCTGGCGTTGCAGGCCGAAGTCGATCGGATCGTGCTCGGCGGCATGGGCCTGAAGCACGACGACTACCTGTACTTCCGCGACACGCTCGAGTCGGCGGGTGCGCTGGCGCGGACCGTGGCGTTCATCCACACCGCCGCCGATCCGACGGTCGAGTGCTTGTTGGTCCCCGACCTGGCGCTGGCGGTGGCGGAGCGCTTCGCGCTGCGCGGCCAGCGGGTGCTGGTGCTGCTGTCCGACATGACCAACTACGCCGACGCGCTCAAGGAGGTGGCCATCACGATGGAGCAGATCCCGTCGAACCGCGGCTACCCCGGAGACCTCTACAGCCAGCTCGCCGCCCGCTACGAGAAGGCCGTCGACTTCGACGACGCCGGCTCGATCACCATCCTGGCCGTCACCACCATGCCCGGTGACGACGTCACCCACCCGGTGCCCGACAACACCGGCTACATCACGGAAGGGCAGCTGTACCTGCGCGGCGGTCGGATCGAACCGTTCGGCAGCCTGAGCCGGCTGAAGCAGCTGGTGAACGGAACGACGCGCGACGACCACCGGCCGCTGATGAACACGATGATCCAGCTCTACGCCGCCTACCGCGAGACGCTCGAGAAGCGCGCGATGGGCTTCCGGATGAGCGATTGGGACGGCCAGTTGCTGCGCTACGGAGAGGGCTTCGAGGCACGGCTGATGGACCTCGACGTCGACCTCCCGCTCGAGCGCGCGCTGGACGAGGGTTGGGACGTGCTTGCGAGCTGCTTCGAGCCGACGCAGACGGGGCTCGCCAGCACCTTGATCGAACGGCACTGGCCGAGCTCGCCATGAGCCGGGTCAAGACCAGCAAGCACGAGCTGAAACGGCAGCGTGACGCGCTCGCCCGCTACCAGCGCTACCTACCGACGCTGCGGCTCAAGCAGCAGCAGCTGCAGGTGGAGTTGCGCCGTGTCGAAGCGCTCGTGAACGAGGTCAGCGAAGAGGAGGCGACCGTGCGCCGTCAGCTCGAGGCCTGGATCGACCTGTGGTCCGAGCCGCTGCCCTTTCGCACCTACCTCGACCTCGAGGAGGTCCGCTGGGGCGAGACCAGCGTCGCCGGGGTGAGCATCCCCACGCTGGAGGGCGTGCGCTGGCAGCGCTTGGCGCCGCCGCTCGACACCACACCCGCCTGGCTCGACGAGGCCTTGGTCACCCTCGAACGCCTGATGACCCTGCGGCTGCAGCGGCGCGTGCTGAGCGAGCAGCGCAGCCTGCTTGCCGCCGAGCTGCGCCTCACCAGTCAGCGCGTCAACCTCTTCGAGAAGATCAAGATCCCCGAGGCGCAAGAGGCGCTGCGGGTCATCCGCATCGCGCTCGGCGACCTGCAGGCAGCGGAGGTCGTGCGGGCGAAGATCGCCAAGGCGAAGGCCCTGGAGCGGGAGCAGTCGGCATGATCGTGCCGATGAAGCGGGTCACGATCGTGAGCGCCCGTGGCGACCAGACGGCGACGCTCGAGACGCTGCAAGAGGTGGGCGTCGTGCACCTGGTCGAGGCCGGGACGGGCGCCGCCGAGGCGGTGACCGCCAGCCGTGCCCGGGTGGAGACCGCACGCCACGCCGTCGGTGTGCTGGCTGCGGCGGTGCCTCCTCCCACGCGTGGAGCTCGCGCGGCCGAGAGCGACGATCCGGCCTCGAACGTCCCAACCGACGAGCGCTCATTCGAGGACGTGGTCGAGGAGGTCGAGCGCCTGGCGTCGCGGCTCGAGGACCTCAAGCGCACGCACGACGAACTCGAGCGACAACGGCACCGGCTCGCGCCGTTCGGCGCTTTCGATCCTGCCGACGTGCACCGCTTGCACGCCCAGGGCATCGGCGTGCGGTTGGCGCGACCGCCGAGAGGTCGTCCACCGGAGGGCGTCGCTGGCGCCAGTTGGGTGGAGCTCGCTCGCGACAGGCACCATCGTGCGCTCGCGCTGGTTGGTCGCCGCGACGTCGTGGAGGCCGCCGAGGTGCCCGACGAGGTCCCGTTGCCCAGTGCGGCGCCCGCCGATGTCGCACGCGAGCTCGAGGCGGTCGATCTCGCACTGCACAGCACCCGCGAGCGCCTCGCAGCCCTCAGTCGGATGCGCTCGGGCCTCGAGCGCTGGTTGCATCGCTGTGAGGACGAGTTGCGCTTCGAGGAGGCGCGCGCTGCCATGGAGGATGTCGGCGCCGTGTCGGTGCTGCGCGGCTACGCACCGGCCGACGAGGTGCCGCGGTTGCGCTCGCTGGCGCGTGAGCGCGGTTGGGGGCTGTGGGTCGCCGACGTCGAGGACGACGCCGCGGCGCCGACGCTGATCCGCAACCCGCGCTGGGTGCGGCCGATCGCGCCGCTCTTCTCGTTCCTGGGCGTGGTGCCGGGTTACGGGCAGGTCGACATCAGCGTGCCGTTCCTGATCTTCTTCGGCCTGTTCTTCGCGATGATCGTCGGCGACGCCGGCTACGGCGTGGTCTTCCTGGCGTTGACCGAACTCGTCCGGCGGCGCTGGAAGGCGGCCTCGCCACGGGTCATCACCCTGATGCGCATGCTGTCGGTGGGCACGATCGTGTGGGGTCTGGCCTCCGGGAACGTCTTCGGGATGGAGGCGCTGCCGTCGGCCTTGCTCGCGCTTCGTTTGGAGTGGTTGACCGACGAGCACAACCTGATGGCGCTGGCGTTCACGATCGGGGTCGTGCACCTCACGTTGGCGCACGCGTGGAACGTGGTGCGCTTCATCAACACGCGGCGCGCGCTGGTCGAGGTGGGTTGGATCGCGACCACCTGGACGATGTACTTCCTAGCGCGGGAACTCGTGCTCGGCGACGCCTTCCCGCCCTTCGCGTGGGCGTTGCTGGCCATCGGTGTGTTCCTGATCGTGACGTTCATCACCCCCTGGCGCAGGCTGCGGCACGAGTGGTTCACCCACGCCATGCTGCCACTGAACCTGGTGAGCAACTTCGTCGACGTCGTCTCGTACGTGCGCCTGTTCGCAGTCGGGGCCGCGACCTTCGCGGTCGCCGAGTCGTTCAACCAGCTCGCCGCCTCGATCGGTCTCGGTGGCGTCCTCGGCGGCCTCGTCAGCGCCCTGGTGCTGTTCTTCGGCCACACCCTCAACGTGCTCCTCGCAGCCATGGGCGTCTTGGTGCACGGTGTTCGTCTCAACACGCTCGAGTTCGCCAGCCACCTCGGTCTGTCGTGGACCGGGCAGCCCTACCGTCCCTTCGCGCGCACAGCGCCAGCGGACCTGGAAGGAGGAACGTCATGAACCCCGAGGTGATGCTCTCGCTCGGCAACGCTGGCGCCGCCGCCGTACTCGGTCTCGCCGCCGTCGGATCGGCGTTCGGGACGGGCGCTGCGGCGCTCTCGGCGGTCGGTGTCTGGAAGCGCTGTTATGCGCTCGACAAGCCGGTGCCGTTCATCCTCGTCACCTTCATCGGCGCTCCGCTGTCGCAGACGATCTACGGGATGATCCTGATGAACGCCTTGGTGCGGGTGGCCAACGAGCGCTTCGTGGCGGGTGACTTCGTCGCCTTCCCGGCAATGATGGCGGCCGGGCTCTTCGGGGGTCTCGGGATGGCCGCGTCCGCCTACGCCCAGGGGCGGGTCGGAGCCGCCGCTGCCGATGCCCTGGGCGACACCGGCAAGGGCCTGGGCAACTACCTGATGGCGATCGGCATCGTCGAGACCGTCGCGCTCTTCGTGCTGGTGTTCATCCAGGCGACCCTGTAGCTGGCTGGCACGACGCACCGGTCGCCTGAACGCGACCACGTTGCTAACGCTGTGGGCGCGGCACACGCTGCAGTCGGTCGCTCCGCAGTCGATGGCGCGCGTCGAACAGTCGGCGGTACGCCAGCAGCACCACGCCGAACGCACCGAGGGCCGTGGCCGCCGCGATCATGAACATGATCACGATCTGGTAGCGCACCGCGTCGGCCGGGGCGGCGCCGGCGAGGATCTGCCCCGTCATCATGCCGGGCAGGCTCACGATGCCCATGACCATCATCGCGTTCACGGTCGGGATCATGCCGACGCGCAGCGCGTCGCTGATCAACGCGTGGGCCGCCTCCCAGCGCGTCGCCCCGAGCGACAAGAGCAGCTCGATGCGGCCGCGCTGCTGCGTCACGCCCTCGGTGAAGCGGTCGAGCGCCAGCGAGATCCCGTTCAGGACGTTGCCGAGCACCATCCCCAAGAGCGGGATCGAGTACTGAGCGTCGAACCAGGGGTCGACGCGGACGATGCCCAGGAGCGCGAAGCCGGTGACGACGAACGACGCGCCCGTCACGGAGACGAGGGCGTCGAGGTACACGCCGGCGAAGCGGCGCTGCGTGCGCTGCACCGCCGACACGCCCGCCAGACCGCTCATCAACAGCGCGATCGCCAGGATCGGCAGCGGCCGCTCCAGTGCGAACACCCACGCCAACACCAGCCCGATCAGCAGCAGCTGAGCCGTCATGCGGACGCTGGCGACGAGGAGCGAGCGCGCCAGGCCCAGGCGCAGCGCGAACGAGAGCGCGACGTTCACCGCGATCAGCGCCGACGCCAACAGCAGTTGCCCGAGATCGATCGGGACGTAGGCAAGGTCGTTCATGCCGACGCCTCCAACCGTACGAGGCGGTCGCTCACGCGGTCGAGCTGTTCGCCCCGGTGGCTCGTCCAGACCACCGCGCGCTCAGGAGCCCCCGTGCGCCAGTCGTCGACCAGGGCCTCGAGCGCAGCGGCGCTGTCGTCGTCCAGCGACGCGCTGGGCTCGTCGAGGAGCAGCGCCGTTGGCTCGAGTTGGAGCCGACGCACGAGCGCCACGAGCTGCTGCTCGCCGCCGGACAGCTCGAGCGCGTCCTGAGCCAGGAAGGTCTCGCCACGGCCCAGGCGCTCGACCGTCGCGCGCACGCTCGTCGGGTCGTAGCGGCGCTCCGCGTGGGCACCGAGCGTGAACGGTAGTCGCAGGTTGTCCTCGACGCTCCCTTCGATCATGACGGGCCGTTGTGGAAGGTAGGCGACGTGCGAGCGGTAGCTCGGCATCACCCAGCGCTCCACGGGCGTGCCCCGAAGCATCAGCGTCCCCTCGTCGAGGGCATCGAGTCCTGCCAACGCCCGCAGCAGCAGCGTCTTGCCCGAGCCCGACGGCCCCATCAGCGCCACGCGCTCGCCTGCCCGGAGCGCGAACTCGAAGCCGCGCCAGAGCCAGCGACCCTCGACCTGGCGGCCACCGTCCTGAACGACGAGGAGCGCATCGTCGTCGTGATGCATACGCCATGCTACGCCCGGCCTCAGCTGGCAACCAGGTTCGTAGTCCCGCTCGCGAGGGCGTGAGACCGTGCGGTAGGCTGCTGCCGTAACCGCCGTCGCATCTGGAGGCCGAGCATGAGCGACCGTACCCGCTGGGGAATCCTGAGCACAGCCCGCATCGCGCGCGAGAAGGTGATCCACGCGCTGTTCAAGGCCGAGAACGTCGAGGTCACGGCGATCGCCTCGCGCGACGAGCGCACGGCGCGCGAGGCGGCGGCGGCGCTGCGCATCCCCCGCGCGCACGGCAGCTACGAGGCGCTGCTCGACGACCCCGAGGTCGACGTCGTCTACATCCCCGTGCCCAACCATCTGCACGTCGACTGGTCGCTCCGTGCGCTCGAAGCCGGCAAGCACGTCTTGGTCGAGAAGCCCCTGGGCATGGACGCCGAGGACGCCGAGCGCCTCGTGTCCGCCGCCGCCGAGTCGCCACACCTGAAGGTGATGGAAGGGTTCATGTACCGCTTCCACCCGCAGTGGATCGAGGCGAAGCGTGTGGTCGACGAGGGCGAGATCGGCCGTCTGCAGCAGGTGCACTCGCACTTCTCGTACTTCAAGCTCGACCCCGACAACATCCGCAACCAGCCCGACGCCGGCGGCGGCGGGCTGATGGACATCGGTTGCTACGACATCTCGCTGTCGCGCTACCTGTTCGGCGGCGAGCCGCTGCGCGTGGTCGCCACCGTCGACCTCGATCCCGGTCTCGGCGTGGACCGCCTCGTGAGCGCCCTGCTCGACTTCGGCGCGGGTCGCAGCGCGACGTTCTCGTGCGGTACGCAGATGCTCAGGCACCAGCGGGCGCAGGCCTTCGGCAGCGAGGGGCGCATCGAGCTCGAGATCCCGTTCAACGCCCCGCAGGACGGCCCCTGTCGCCTGTGGCGTGAGACCGACGAGGGCACCTTCGAGCGCGTGTTCGACCGCGTCGATCAGTACACGCTGCAGGCCGAGGCGTTCTCCCGGGCCGTGCTCGAAGACACCGACGTGCCGCTGCCGCTCACCGACGGTCTCGCCAACATGCGCGTGCTGGACGCCATCAAGGCCAGCAGCCGCCAGGATGACTGGGTGGCGGTGCCATCCTGAGCGGCGACCCCGACGACCTGGTCTTCCTCGACGAGGACGGCATCGAGATCGACGCCGACACGCTCGAAGAGGTCTTCGAGCTGTGGAACGCCAGCCCGAACGACGACCTCGGCGGCCTCTCGCCGAACGCCCTCACCGACCTGCTCGAGGACCCGTTCGAGGCCACCGACGTGCTCGTCTTCGCCGATGTGCTCCCGCGAGCGCCCGTTGCGCCGATCGTCACGCTCCTCGAACCCGTCTTCGAGGCGTTGCTCGAGGGCCCGCTGCGCGCCACGTCTGCCGGGTACCTCCCGCGCGCGCTGTGCGTGGCGATCGAGGACCGGGTGTTCGAGCGGCACGGCGTGCTGCATCTGGACGGCCGGCGGCCCGTGGTCACGAGCGAGGCGCGCTTCTCGTCGCTCCACGTGGCGCGCTCGCTGGCCGAGTACGCGGGCCTGCTGCGGCGGCGCTCCGGCGCCTTCAACCTCACCCGCAAGGGCCGGGCGCTGTACCAGCATCACGGCATGGCCGCGCTGTACCCCACCCTCCTGCACGCGCACGCGACGCGGTTGGAGTGGTCGTCGCTGGACGGATGGCCGCGCCTCGGGGTGTTGCAGGCGAGCTTCGCGTTCTCGCTGCTGTTGCTGGCGCGTTTCGGTCGCAGCGATCGATCGGTCGCCTTCTACGCGGAGCGCTGGCTGCGGGCGTTCCCCGGCGCCGACGACGCCTTCGCCGGGGCGGGAGACGGCTCCGAGGAAGCCGCCTTCGCTGCCTTCGCGGCGTGCTACGAGACGCGCGTGATCGAGCGCTTCATGGCGCTGTTCGGCCTGGTCGAGGTGACCCGGCGACGGGTCGCAGGGGTCCGGTCGGAGGCCTCCGTGCGCGCCTCAGCGCTCTTCGCCGACGTGCTCGGGGTCCGTCACGGCGCCTGAGCGCGCCGGCAACCGCGCCGCGCTCGCCACCGCCGACAGCGCGGCTAGTGCCACCACTGCGAACAACCACCTGAAAGCGCTCGTGCCCGCCGCGTCGCCCAGCACCGCCGCCAAGACGGCGGTGCCCACGATGCTGCCGACGTAGCGCATGGTGGAGAACAGGCCCGCCGCCTGCCCGGCGTCGCTCGTACCCGCCGCCCGCATCGCCGCTGCCTGCACCGACGCGCTCGACAGCCCGATGCCGGTTCCGAGGAGCGTGACCGCCGCCCCGTAGGCCCACCACGGCCAGGTCGGCGCGATCGCCAGGAACGGCAGCGTGCCCACCGCCGCGACGACGGTGCCGATCAGCGCCGGGAAGCGGCGCCCGAAGCGGTCGCCCAGCGCGCCGCCGACGGGGCCCCACACGAGCATCACGAGCGACATGACGCCCAAGACACAGCCGACGTCGCGTGGTCCCCAACCGACGAGCCCGGCCAGGAACAGCGGCAGCGCCAGGAACACCGTGTACATCACCAGGTTGCTCGAGGCGACGGTCAGACCGGCCGGCAAGAAGCCTGGGCGGCGGAGCAGGTCCAGGCGCACGACCGGGTCGGCGACGCGCTGCGAACGCAGCACGAATGCGACGCCCGACAGCACCGCCACGACCCCGAGGAGCGGTGTCAGGGCAAGCGACACGCCGGGCACGCGCCACACCGTGGCACTCAAGGCGGCACCCACGAGGGTGAGCAAGAGCAAGGCGGACCCGAGCAGGTCGAAGCGACCGCCCGAGGCGCGCTCGCCCGTGCGCGGGAGGCGCGCCACCAGCGCCAGCCCGGGGATCAGCACGAGCAGGTTCACGGCGAAGATCCAGCGCCAACCGAGCAGGTCGGTCACGACGCCACCGAGCGGTGGGCCGATAGCCGCGGCGACGCCGATCCCCACGCCGACGAGCCCGAAGGCGCGTCCCAGCCGCGGCCCGGCGACGCTCACGCGCACCAGGGCCGTGCCGTTGGGGATGGCGCTGGCGCCGGTGATGGCTTGGATCGTGCGCGCCAGCACCAGCCACTCCACGCTGGTCGCCAGCGCCGCCAGCAGGCTCGCCAGCGCGAAGCCCGTGAGCCCCAGCAGCATGACGCGGCGCCGACCGAAGCGGTCGCCGAGGCTCCCGCCCAGCGGTTGCACCGCCGCCATGGCCACCAGGTACGACACGACGATCCAGCTCCCCCACGCGAGCGGCGCGTCGAGGTCGGCGAGCACCGCCGGGAGGGCGACGACGATCATGGTGGAGTTGAGCGGCGCCAACACGCCGGCGAGGAGCGCCGCGAGCACGGCGCCGCGTTCGGCACCACGGTCGCCGCCACGGTCGCCGCCACGGTCGCCG